>JANPPH010000232.1:0-7277 GCA_031428395.1 Gammaproteobacteria bacterium | reverse complement strand
AGGCGTAGTCACTCTACGGTGACAGACTGTTTTTCTTCTTTTCTCGCGCAGATTCAGTGCGTTGTGCAGCCGCAGTAGAGCCTAATGGAAAATCTGGGTTTAATCCAGATTTAACGTAGCGCGCTTATAGCGGCTCGTAAGCGGTTGATAGCGTAGTCTATATCATCGACATTGCTAAAACGGCCCAAGGTGAGTCGGATTGAGCATTGCGCGCGCGCATCGTCAATGCCCATAGACCGCAATACATGCGACGGTTCGATGCGTTCGGCGCTGCAGGCTGAACCGGGAGAGAAGGCAATGTCCGGCAACGACGCCATTAAGGATTCGTTGTCTACGCCCTCAAGCGTAATGTTCAAATAGTTGGCTGCGCGCTGTGTTGGTTCGCCGTTTTGGTATAGGCCTTCGATATCGCGCAAGCCTTGCCACAAACGATCCCTGAGTGCCTCTAACCGTTTCCCTTCATCGGCCATGTTGGCCTTCGCAAGACTAAACGCTTCGCCCATGCCGACGATTTGGTGCGTAGGCAAGGTGCCAGAACGCAGGCCGCGCTGTTGGCCGCCTCCATAGGATTGGGCTTCAATGCGCACGCCCGATGCGTTGCGTAGATACAAGGCGCCAATACCTTTTGGGCCATAAACCTTATGAGCGGACAAAGACATGAGGTCAACCGGCCATTGCGCAACGTCGATGGGGATTTTTCCAGCACTTTGAACCGCATCAACATGCAGCGGTATACCGCGGCTACGGGTCGCCTGGGCAAGTGTTTTGATGTCCTGGATAACGCCGGTTTCATTATTGACGTGCATGATGGAGGCCAACACAGTGTCGCGGCGTAACGCGGCGACGAATTTTTCGACGTCCAACAACCCATTAGGCTGCGGCTTCAAATAGGTCACTTGCCAGCCCTCGCCCTCCAAATAGCGACAGCTGTCCAACACCGACTTGTGCTCGCTTTGACTGGTAACGATGTGTTTACCGCGCTGTTGATTGGCGCGAGCAACGCCTATTAGCGCAAGATTGTTCGCTTCAGTGGCGCCAGAAGTCCAAACAATCTCTTCGGCTGCCGCACCAATTAACTCGGCCACTTGCAGTTGGGCCGCCTCGACCGCTTGCAGCGCTAAACGGCCGTAACGATGTGGCGAGGCTGGATTACCAAAAGTGCCCTCTAGTGTTAGATATCGACTCATGCATTCGGCAACACTTAGGTCAACAGGTGTGGTGGCAGCGTAATCGAGATAGACAGTTCTCATCCCAGTCCGTTTCTTTTAAAACTTAGGCGTAGCGTGAAAAGTTTGACTTAAGAGCTGCGCGTTATAGGAATATAGGAGACAAAAGGACGCGGAGTGATAGAGGAAACTAACATTCTGAGGCGCCTGGTTTGCAAACTAGGCCCTCTGCTTTTGCGACCTAAGGCTGTAAGCTACTGAAGCGTTAATCTGCCTGCGGGTTTGCCGCAACTCTTTCTTCGACAAGTGATGCAAATTGATTGGAGCGACTGTTAATCTGGCGAAAATGTACGATTTCATGGTCTTGGCGCGCCCCAATTTCACGTGCCAAGTGGCTCTGTACCAATTGACCCAGCGAAACATTACTCAAAAATGACTGAATGTGGTTACTCAGATTGCTCCAAAGCTCATGGGTTAAACAGATCTTGCCATCTTGGCAATCACCTGATCCGCCACAGCGCGTAACATCGACATTTTCTTCGATGGCCGCGACCACATCGGATACGGCAATACTCTCGGCCGAACGGCTTAGGCGGTATCCGCCGCCGGGTCCGCGCGCACTAGCGACCAAACCTTTTTTGCGCAAACGGGCAAAAAGCTGTTCTAAGTAGGAAAGAGAAATGCTTTGACGTTGGGAAATATCTGCAAGTGGCACCGGGTTATCACCGCAATGCATCGCAAGATCCAACATTGCAGTAACCGCGTAACGGCCTTTGGTGGTTAGCCTCATAATACGCACCTAAGAGAGGTAGAGATATGGGTACCCATATCTCGATTGTACATGCTCGAAGTCATGAGTCAATCTTTCTTCAGCCCAAGCGCTGTTTTATCGAGTTTACTCTCTGGCGCAAAGGCTTCAAATGCGTCGCCTAGCCCCGGCTCAGAACTAAAGCTAGAACTTACCTCACAATTTCCGCCCAATCTACTAATTTCAATAGTCATTTTTTCGTTTTTAGCTTGTAACGCATGAACTTGATCGAGGATGCGAGTCAGCGCATAGGCGACCGGATCGGGCATGTCTTGGGAGGTGCCATAGGCATCAAAGCCAATTTTGTGGGCGATAGCACGGCGACGTTCTTCCGTTTCGCTCGACTCCTTTTGCACTACGCGGCCCGGAATACCGACCACCGTTGCATTGGCGGGGACGTCTTTGACCACCACTGCATTGGAGCCAATGCGGGCACCGACTCCGACGTTGATGGGCCCTAACACTTTAGCGCCTGCACCCACCACCACATCGTTACCTAATGTGGGGTGGCGTTTACCCCTGTTCCAGCTCGTGCCACCTAAGGTCACGCCATGATATAACGTGCAATCATCCCCAATTTCAGCCGTCTCGCCTATAACAACGCCCATGCCGTGGTCAATAAAAAACCGCCGGCCTATAGTTGCGGCAGGGTGAATTTCAATACCAGTAAACCAGCGTGTGAGGGCAGCGAGAAAACGCGCCAGCCATTTAAGATTAGCGTTCCATAGCGCATGGCTTAGCCGGTGCAGCAAAATCGCGTGAACGCCCGGATAGGTCGTGAGCACTTCAAACGCGCTGCGCGCCGCAGGATCACGATCGAACACGCAGTAGATATCTTCTTTAATGCGGCTAAACATGTATTTGATTCTTATGGCAACTCACGTAGTTTATGCGACCGGCGGATCGCTGTCACGCAAGCGAGACTGTTTTTGCGCCGCCCCACAAATGCCGCGTAAAATATTCACCTCCGTTTGCTCCAACTGCACGCGGTTAAACAAACGCTGTAAGTGGCGCATAACTTGGCGTGGATTTTCTGGGTCGATGAAGCCAACATCCACGAGCATAGCCTGCAAATGGGCATAAAAAAGACGCATTTCCTCGGCACTTGCCAACTTTTCCGTCTGCGCAGCTAACTTGGGCTGTGCGCCACTCGCCATCATGATTTCGTAGCTCATCACTTGCACGGCCGCAGCGATATTGAGCGAGGAAAAGGCAGGATTACTGGGGATATGAACCAGAAAGTTACAACGTTCGAGCTCGGGATTGGTCAGTCCAGACTGTTCGCGGCCAAACACCAACGCCACTTCGGCGCTCGCACTTTCCTGCACGACACGCTGCGCACATTCGCGAGGATCAAATTCAGGCCAGTGGATGGTACGCCGTCGAGCGCTCAAACCATAAACCGTACTACAGCCTTTAAGCGCCTCATCCAAGGTGTTATGCAGCGTGGCATCGGCCAACACGTCATCGGCACCTGAGGCACGCGCCACCGCCTCGTGGCTGGGAAACTGTTTCGGCGTGACCAAAGCCAATTGCGTCAGCGACATATTCTTCATGGCGCGCGCCACTGCGCCGATGTTGCCCGGATGGGAGGTCTCTACTAAAACGATTCGAATATTGTAAAACATGCCAATTATGTTACCGAATTTGATATTCTACTCAGTTGCCCACACTACGAACTGAAATCCCGATGGAACCAATTCTCAATATCGCCGTTAGAGCCGCTCGTAAAGCGGGCACTGTCATTGTTCGTTCGATGGGACGACTAGATAGTTTAGATGTCACCACTAAAGGGCCTAACGATTTTGTCAGCGAAGTGGATCGCCAAGCAGAATCGGAAATTATCAAAATTTTGCGTCGCGCCTACCCTTCGCACGGCATTATGGCTGAAGAGGGCGGCAACGTCGAAGGCCATGACGATAATGTCTGGATTATCGACCCACTGGACGGCACCACCAATTACCTGCACGGCTTTCCTCAATATGCCGTTTCCATCGCATTAAAGCATAAAAATCGCCTCGAATGCGGGGTAATTTATGACCCGCTACGCCAAGAATTATTTACAGCCGCACGTGGCACTGGGGCGCAGCTAAATGATCGGCGTATCCGCGTCAGCAAATCCAAAGGCTTGGAAGGCGCCCTATTGGGAACCGGTTTTCCTTTTCGCGAAATGCGGCATTTGGATGCCTATCTTGAAACCTTTAAGTCATTGATCGGCCAGACTGCTGGCATTCGTCGCGCCGGTGCCGCCACACTCGATCTTGCTTACGTGGCCTGCGGGCGATTGGATGGATTTTGGGAGTTTGGCTTAAAACCCTGGGATATGGCGGCCGGTTGCCTGATAATCAAAGAAGCCGGCGGACTCGCCAGCGACTTGTCCGGCGGACATGATTTTTTAACGACCGGCAATCTCATCGCGGGCAATCCAAAGATGCTGAAAGCGCTGCTGCAAGTAATTCAGCCATTGCTGCCAGTTGATTTAAGTCGCTAACCGATAAAAAGGCCTGATGTGGCCCCATGACGGCTGATCTCTCCACCCACACCCCCATGATGCAGCAATACTTGCGCATCAAAGCGGAACATCCGTCCATGCTGATGTTTTACCGCATGGGCGATTTCTATGAGCTGTTCTTTGACGATGCACGCAAGGCGGCGCGGCTGTTGGATATCACCTTAACCGCGCGGGGACACTCGGCGGGGGAGCCTATTCCCATGGCCGGTGTGCCTTATCATGCGGCTGAAGGCTATTTAGCTAAGTTGATTCGGCTCGGGGAATCGGTTGCAATTTGCGAACAAGTGGGCGATCCGGCCACGTCCAAAGGCCCGGTAGAGCGCAAGGTGGCGCGAATTATTACGCCGGGTACCGTGACCGATGAAGCGTTGCTTGAAGAGCGCCGCGACAGTGTGCTGGCGGCGATTCATCGCCAAGGCGATCGGATCGGCATCGCCACCCTTGATTTATCCAGCGGTCAATTTTGCGTGCAGGAACTAGCAGGGTTGCAAGCGGCGCGCGACGAGCTGGAACGCATCAAACCTGCCGAGTTATTACAAAGTGAAGGACTGGATTGGTCGGCCATCAATCAGGGGAGAGGTGGAGTGCGCACGCAGCCGCCTTGGTACTTTGACACCGCCACCGCGGAACGCCTATTAACAAGCCAATTCAACACGCGCGATTTAGCCGGATTTGGCTGTGAAAACATGCCTGTTGCCATCGCTGCCGCAGGCTGCCTACTGCAGTACGCCCGCGATACCCAACGCACCGCCCTGCCCCACATTCGCGCGCTACGCGTCGAACAGCGTGAGGACAGCCTAATTCTCGATGCGGCCAGTCGACGTAACTTGGAATTGGAGACTAACCTGCGCGGCGGCCACGAGCACACCCTCGCTTGGGTCATTGACCGCACTGCGACACCGATGGGCAGCCGCCTCTTGCGGCGCTGGCTGAACCGGCCGCTACGTGATCACGCCCTACTGCGCCAACGCCACCATGCAGTCGCGACGTTTTTTGACCAAAACGCCTATCGTGACCTGCACGGCGCCTTACGTAACATTGGCGATATCGAACGCATATTGGCCCGCGTGGCGTTAAAATCTGCCCGTCCCCGCGATCTTGTACAGCTTAGATGCGCGCTTGGACACCTGCCGACCCTACGGTTTGATTTGCAGAAATTCGATTCGCCTCTCATCGCGTCATTAACGGACCGCATCGCTGAACACGAGGACATCCACACCTTGCTCGGCCGCGCCATTGACGCTAGCCCATCGAACTTGCTACGCGAAGGCGGCGTGATTGCCACGGGCTTCGATGCCGAACTGGATGAACTACGCGGCCTCGCGCAAAACGCTGGCAACTACTTGCTGGAACTGGAGGCGCGCGAACGCAGCCGTAGCGGTATCGCCAACCTTAAAGTTAATTACAACCGCGTTCATGGGTACTACCTAGAAGTAAGCCGCCACCACGCGCAAAGCGTGCCCGACGACTACATCCGACGCCAAACCTTGAAAGGCGTCGAGCGCTATATCACACCTGAACTTAAAGCCTTTGAAGATAAAGCGCTAAGCGCCCGCGAGCGATCGCTGGCCAGAGAACGCATACTCTACGATGGCGTGCTCGATAGCCTTTTGCCCCATCTACAGTTATTGCAACAAACCGCTGCCGCCTTAGCCGAAGTCGATGTGCTGACGAATTTTGCTGAGCGCGCTGACACCTTAAATTTCAATGCGCCCGAACTGGTGGCCACGCCTTCGCTGTGTATTGAGGCAGGCCGTCATCCTGTCGTCGAAGCCACCTTGGCACAACCCTTCGTCGCCAATGACATTAACCTTAGCGCCGAGCAACGCATGCTTGTCGTCACGGGCCCCAATATGGGTGGCAAATCGACCTACATGCGCCAAATCGCTTTGATAACGCTGCTTGCCCACATCGGCAGTTTCGTGCCCGCAAAGCGTGCTGAAATCGGCCCCATCGACCGCATATTCACGCGCATAGGCGCAGCCGACGAATTAGCCAGCGGGCGCTCAACATTCATGGTGGAGATGACCGAAACTGCGACGATCCTAAATAATGCAACGTCGTACAGCTTAGTATTAATGGATGAAGTCGGTCGTGGCACCAGCACCTTCGATGGGCTTTCCTTAGCCTTCGCCTGCGCTGAACATCTCGCCAAAAAAATCCGCGCCTTTACGCTATTTGCAACCCACTATTTTGAATTGACCAGCTTAGCTGAAACCGAAGAAGGCGTGGCCAATGCTCATCTAGATGCCATCGAGCACGGCGACTCCATCATATTCCTTCACGCCGTTAAACCCGGGCCCGCCAACCAAAGCTATGGACTGCAAGTCGCCGCGCTTGCCGGGGTACCCCGCCATGTGGTTGACAATGCACGTCAACGGCTGCGGCTGTTGGAACATCGGGCCCAGCAACAAGCGATGCCTGTTGCGCAACTCCCACTGTTTCAAGCGCAATTACCCCCCTCTGAGCTGGAAAAAGCATTAACGGCTCTCGATGTGGACGCACTCAGTCCACGCCAAGCTTTAGATGCGCTTTATCATTTAAAATGCTTACAGTCTGGCCAGTGACGTCAACAACGATTAACATATTGGTATTTGACACATATTCAGCTTAATCGCCGGAGCATCCTCATGACTTATGTAGTAACGGAGAATTGCATCAAGTGCAAATACACGGACTGTGTAGACGTTTGCCCCGTGGATTGTTTCCACGAAGGCCCCAATTTCCTCGTTATCGACCCCGATGAGTGCATCGACTGCACCCTTTGCGAGCCCGAATGCCCAGCCGATGC
>JANPPH010000231.1:0-4800 GCA_031428395.1 Gammaproteobacteria bacterium | reverse complement strand
GATATATCCAAGGCTATTGCTGCAGGTGCCTATTCGGTCATGATAGGCAGCATGTTTGCGGGGACTTAAGAATCACCTGGGGAAGTAGAGCTGTTTCAAGGCCGCTCTTATAAATCCTATCGTGGCATGGGCTCATTAGGCGCGATGGAAAAAGGCTCGAGCGACCGTTATTTTCAGGAAGACCTCGCAGCAGGATCCGAAAAACTCGTCCCGGAAGGCATAGAAGGACGTGTTGCTTACAAGGGAAGCTTAGTTGCGATTGTGCATCAACTCATGGGCGGACTGCGTGCCAGCATGGGTTACACCGGCTGCCGTACCACCGATGAAATGCGTACCACGCCGCAGTTTGTGCGTATAACCAGTGCCGGCATGCGCGAAAGCCATGTGCACGACGTTACTATCACCCGCGAAGCGCCGAATTACCGCATCGATTAGCAGAAGTTCCTCTTCTTGTTTGAAGCTGTAGGTCGGTTAGCGCTGCGCAACCGACGATTCTACCCTCGGTGGATGCGATGCTCCTTTCGGGCCCCTCGGCTAACTCAACTATATCTGCCGCAGCCTACAACGCTCGCCTGGATTTATACCCAAGCCAAAATTTGTTGTTAATTCAAATGATTAAAGATCTTCGTGGCACCTTCCGATATCACCGTATCGTCGGATAACCTTTCGAGAATGACTGCTGTATATACGTAGTGCGGGATTCGTAATGTCGATCGAAAGTGTAATTGGGAATATCAGTTGGCGGAATAAAATCCTCGGCAAACCAGTCGCCAGACCGATGCCTTGCATAGCTTGTTCGGCGCGTTGAACGCTGCTGCAGCTGACCTTAAGGGCACCTCTATAAATTCGCTAAAGCCGCGCTGGCGGCGTTGAAAACGTCCTCAAAATGCTCATTTACTTCGTGTAAACTGCGCTTTTTCGGCCCTTTTCGCCTTGCCAGCGCAGCTTGATCGAATTTATAGAGGTACCCTTAATACCTTGGTGGATCGATTTAAATTGTGATAGTAGCGGAGGATAGGAGTGGATGAGAAATGCGATGAAACAATATCTAGCGCTTGCGCTCTCGAGCGTGATGATGGGAATTATCGGCAGCACACTTGCTGCTGATGGCGTGGAGGAGCAGTCCTATACGCGTCCGGCGATGCCTGCCCCTAAAGATAACCAACTCACTCCGGACCGCATCGAATTGGGTAAGCATTTGTTTTTTGATCCGCGCTTGTCAGGGTCGAATTGGATTAGTTGCGCCACTTGCCATAATCCTACTTTAGGCTGGTCCGATGGCTTGCCGACGGCAATTGGCCATGGCATGAAAGTGCTAGGTCGCGCCACGCCGACGATTTTAAATACCGGCTATCAACGCTTTCAATTTTGGGACGGTAGGGTTAAGACGCTAGAAGAACAGGCCTTGGAGCCTATTATTGCAGGTGACGAAATGGCCGGTAACCTTGACGACATTATTAAAAAATTAGCTGTCATTAAAGGTTATCAAGACATGTTCGAGAAGGCCTATCCTGGTGAGGGTCTGAGCAAGGTCACGATGGCGAAGGCGCTTGCGAGTTTCGAGCGTTCTATTGTAGCCACTGAAGCACCCTTTGATCGTTTCTACAAAGGTGATCAAAAAGCGATCAGTGATTCTGCTAAGAAGGGTTTTGAATTATTTAAAGGTAAGGCTAATTGTGCGGCTTGTCATCAGAACCACAACTTCAGCGATGATGGTTTTCATAATGTTGGATTGAAAGGCAATCAAGACGTTGGTCGTTTTGCCAAGGTGCCTATTAATGTTTTAAAAGGTGCATTCAAAACCCCGACGTTGCGTGATATTGCTTTAACCGCACCCTATATGCATAACGGCATTTATAAGACATTAGACGAGGTGGTGGATCACTATGATCGAGGCGGAGATGGCGAAGTTAACGACCCGAATATGAAAAAACTGAATTTAACGCCGGAAGAGAAGAAGCATATTGTAGCTTTCTTGCAATCGTTAACGGGTGTGCCGCTCGAAGTCACCTTTCCACACTTGCCGCAATAATTGAGGAGGATGCTTCCGATGCGTAGCACGACAAATTTATCCGTACTATTGTCTCTTTGTTTGTTATCGAGCGTAGCCTGGGCTGCAGAATATGAAGTAGGTCAGCAAAATAAAACCTTCGTTAAGGAAGGCGCTCGTGTGGAAAATTTGGCGGTGAAGAAGGGCGATAGTGTTCGTTTCCGCAATATGGATCCCTTCTTCCATAATGTGTTTTCCTTGTCAGAAGTTAAGACATTCGACTTAGGCTCCTACCCCAAAGACCAGTTCAAAGTGGTTGCCTTTGACATGGTCGGAACTGTCGAAGTGGAATGCGCGATTCATCCTCAGATGCATTTGATGATAGAGGTGCGCTAATGACAAAAATATGAAAACCTCATAGCAGTCCACACTAACCGTCGAAGTTAGTTTGTGTAGGGTGGATAGGCTGCGACGGTTGCGCTTCACCCTAAGCTATGCAAAGAACCAATTTACCCTTGTCCAATTCCCCTTCTTAGGTTTATGCCTAAAAGACCAATTTAGGTTAAAATGAGCGGCTTATTGATGTTCACAGGGTTCCGTTCAAGCCATGTCTGATATTCACCAAGATCGTATATTAATCCTAGATTTCGGCTCGCAATATACGCAGCTCATCGCGCGCCGCGTGCGTGAAGCAGGCGTGTATTGCGAGCTCAAGCCGTACGATGTCTCGGCGGAAGTCATTCAGCAATTTAAGCCGCGCGGCATCATCCTTTCAGGCGGACCTGAGTCTGTTGTGTTGGCTGATGGGCCGCAAGCGCCGCAAATCGTGTTCGAGTTGGGCGTTCCCGTACTTGGCATTTGCTACGGCATGCAGACCATGGCTGTGCAATTGGGTGGCCGCGTTGAAGGTTCAGCGCACCGCGAGTTCGGCTACGCCAAAGTGCAAGTTCACCACCATTCAGCGCTGCTGCGCGATATCGAAGACCACGTTGGCGCCGACGGTCAGGCTGCGCTTGATGTGTGGATGAGTCACGGCGATCAAGTGACGCAACTGCCACCAGGCTTTAGTATTATTGCGGATACCTTCAGCGCACCCATTGCAGGCATGGCGGACGATAGCCGTGGTTTTTACGGCCTGCAGTTCCATCCCGAAGTCACGCATACCCATCAAGGCGTGCGCATATTGCAACGTTTTGTGCTGGATATTTGCCGCTGCCAAAGCTTGTGGACGGCGTCCAATATCATCGAAGACAGTATCACCCGTATTCGCGCACAGGTCGGCAGCGACGAGGTGCTACTCGGCTTGTCCGGCGGTGTTGATTCCTCTGTGGTCGCTGCGCTGTTGCATAAAGCCATCGGCAACCAACTTACTTGCGTGTTCGTCGATAATGGCCTTTTGCGCCTCAATGAGGGCGATCAAGTCATGGCGACTTTCGCGCAGAAGATGGGCGTGCGCGTTATCCGCGTCAACGCCGAAAACCGTTTTCTCGATGCGCTCAAAGATGTCGCTGACCCCGAAAAGAAACGCAAGATCATTGGCAATAGCTTTATCGAAGTGTTCGAAGCAGAAGCGGCAAAATTAACCAACGCGCATTGGTTAGCGCAAGGCACGATCTATCCCGACGTCGTTGAATCCGCCGCGACCAAACACGGCAAAGCCCACGTCATAAAATCACATCACAATGTGGGCGGGCTGCCAGAACGCATGAAGCTCAAACTTCTTGAACCCCTGCGTGAGTTATTTAAGGATGAAGTACGTCGTTTAGGTGTTGAACTAGGTCTGCCTTTCGATATGGTTTATCGTCATCCGTTCCCCGGCCCAGGTTTGGGCGTGCGAATTCTAGGCGAGGTCAAAAAAGACTACGCCGATGTATTACGCCGCGCCGATGTCATCTTCATCGAAGAACTACGCAAACACGATTGGTACGACAAAGTCAGCCAAGCCTTTGCCGTATTCTTGCCTGTTAAGTCGGTAGCGGTTATGGGCGATGCGCGCTGTTACGACTACGTCATCGCTTTGCGTGCCGTCGAAACTGTGGATTTTATGACCGCAAAATGGGCGCGCTTACCCTATGAATTGCTCGACATCGTCTCCAACCGCATTATTAACGAAGTACGCGGCATCTCGCGCGTAACGTACGACATCTCCGGCAAACCCCCCGCTACAATTGAATGGGAGTAAGGGTATTGTATGTATTCGAGATTTTTCCCTGAGTTGCCAAAGACTTAATAAATTGCTGCGATGCCTACGGGTACATCGTCAACGATTCAGGTTTGAAACGACAAGCGATTGATCTCGAAAGGCTTTGCGCTTTTCACCGTATCGGCGACTTGCGCATGCAGCGCGAAGATTTGACGGTAAATATGCCGGTAAATTTTTCTCCGAAATATAGGCCGTCCGCACTTACCGTCATCTCCGTGTGGACTCGAACGGTAAAACGAAGGGCCTCCAAATATAGGTGCTTTGGAACTCGCGGACTCTAGCGGCGTGATCGCGCTACGGCTTATCTCTGCCGTCTTCCTTTGCTGCGCCAGCAACCGTCAGGCTTCCGGCTTCGGCAAGTCGGCAGCGCGAACAGCGTAAGCGCTCCACCAACCCCAGACTTGTCGCCTGATTTCACAACCACATCCTTGCACTCTCTAAAACGAGAAGGAGCGAGCATGAAGATGGGAACGGAATTTTGGGTGGGGCATGTGGCGGCGGCCACGCGTGAAACCATTTCGGCGAGTGAGTATGCGAGGCGGCATGGCATCTCGGTGGCGGCCTTGTATTATCCCAGATTTTCCATTAGGCTCTACTGCGGCTGCAC
>JANPPH010000230.1:0-3799 GCA_031428395.1 Gammaproteobacteria bacterium | reverse complement strand
GCTTGTGCTGGCAGTACGCACATTAACTGATGTCAAAAGACGAAGGTCAATCGGCATGTTGAGATCGCCTGGCACGTATGGCGCCCGACCGCCATTGCAACTTCAAAGAATTTGTAGCAGAGGTATTTGGCCATGTCACCGAAACAACTCGATACACCTCATGTTACTCCGTCTAGCCGAGATGATTTGCATCTGCTTATCAGCATTCTTCCAGAATCGCTCCAACAAGCATTACATGCGCTGCCGCAACATGATTTGCTCGAAATAGTGATGGATCTCGGACGCCCCCCGCAGGCTAGATTTACCACCAGCGCAGTTAATTTGCTGGCACGCGGCATAACACACGACGATCTCCATCACGTGATTGCCTTGGCAGGGCAATTTGGTGCCGATAACCGTGCGGGCATTGAAGGAACGCTGCACCGAATTTCCGCTTTACGCAATCGTAAGGGCGCCGTTATTGGTCTAACATTGCGTGTTGGTCGAGTGGTGCCAGGCTCCATTGACGCTATTCGTGATCTGATAGAGCGCGGTGCCAATGTCCTGTTGTTGGGTCGACCTGGCATTGGAAAAACAACTAAATTGCGCGAAATCGCGCGCGTTCTAGCCGACGAATTTGGTAAACGTGTAGTCGTCGTCGATACCTCAAACGAGATTGGCGGCGATGGTGATATACCGCACGCTGCAATCGGTGGCGCAAGACGGCTGCAAGTGCCGCGCCCCGAACAACAACATGCGGTCATGATTGAGGCAGTTGAAAATCACATGCCTGAAGTGATTGTTGTGGACGAAATCGGCACCGCCGCTGAAACTGCGGCGGCTAGAACCATTGCCGAGCGTGGTGTGCAGTTAATCGGCACTGCGCATGGTAATACGCTGAGCAATCTCGTTGCCAATCCAACCTTATGCGATTTGGTTGGTGGCGTGCACACTGTGACCTTAAGCGACGATGAAGCGCGTTTACGCGGCACCCAAAAAACTATCTCCGAGCGTAAAGGACCGGCCACTTTTGACGCCGTGGTCGAAATTGCTGACCGTGACGCTGTTATTGTCCATGCAGATACTGCGCGCGCCGTAGATAAACTCTTGCGTGGCATGGACCCTGGTGGAACTCAACGTCGCAGCAGTATAGCCGCTCCAGCCGCACCGACTATAAACCAAAAACGGATTGAACCCACGTCCAAAACTGAAGCGGACGTCGAGCCGCGCACTCCCCGTATTTATGCCTATGCGCTAAGTCGCGATATTGTCGAAAAGGCATTGCGTGATTTACGTTTAGAGGCGCGAACCGTTCGCGATCCAGAGCGGGCAACGATGGTGATTGCATTACGTTCGCGCGTCGATGACCCGCGTCTCAAGGACTTGGTAAAAACGCTGGATTTAAGCCTGTATGAAGTGAAAAAGAACACCACGGCACAAGTCCGTCGTCTCCTGCAAAATATCTTCAATGTTTTAGAAACGAGCGACGACGACGAAATTAACGCTGCAGTGCGCGAGGCCGAAGATGCCGTGGCGCGTGTGTTACGTGACAATAAACCAGTCGAATTACCGCCGCGCACTGCTGGCCTGCGCCAGCTTCAACATCGCATTGTGGTACGCAACGAACTCATCGCCGAAAGCGAGGGCGGGGGCACGCTACGACATTTAGTCGTCTATCCTGGCTGATGTAAATTGATTCTTAATGCGCTCAAAAAGGCTCTTATTTCGGCGCCAAATCGAACTTTACCTCGCCTTCATAATTAAACGGAATGTTGCCAACAAAGTTATCAAGCTTCACCTTACCCTCAAGGCGATACTTTACCGATGGACGGGCTTGCGCACCGAGATCGGTAAGTTGCTTAGCCAGCTGCGTTAAACTACTTACTACATCCACATCCACTACATTTTCACCGAACGCTGGGATGGTGACGCGATCACTGCTCACGCCGTGAGCGAAGGACTCGCCATTGATATACAATTGGTAGCTCATTCCGGCTAAGGGCAGCGCAAATGAATTGGGATTTTGAATGCGCAGGCGTAAACCGTAACGTTGCTCAAATATTCCCAACTCCATAATATTGATATTTGCGAGGCTGACCTGTGGCGGTTCTGGGCGTTCGGTCAGGCCCGCGCAGGCCGACAATAATCCCAACAAGACCAACACCCACATATGCTTAAGCCGTTTGCTTGACACGCGGCACTCCTTTATTTGGCGAATACAAAACTGCGATAATTCGCCATAATCTACGCATAAACATGAACGGAAGCTTAACAGTTATTAGTCATGGCAGCCAATTAATGAAACGTTCCTTTGTTGTGTTATTAATTGCGAGCTTGCTGCTTAGCTTAGCCGTGCCGTTATTTTACGGTGGATTAGGCAGCTTACAAGAGATAAAGCGTCTTTCAATACAAGACCTGGCATTCTTGCTCGGGCTTGTCACCCTCAGTTGGAGTTTCAGTTCGGCGCGCATTCAACTTTTGTGTCGTGCCTTGGGAAGCGAAATCAATATTAAACACGCGTTGGGAATTGGCATAAGTCGCGAATTTGCCAGCACCGCTACGCCAGCTGGCTCCGGCGGCCCAGCTGTGTTAATACTACTGCTAACGCGGCGCGATCTAAATACCGCGCAAGCCACCGCAGTACTCCTTGCGGACAGCATAGCCGACTTGGCGTTCTTTATAATTTTGATGCCAATATTGTTAGGCTACTATTTTATGACCAGCGGCGGCGGCGAGACCGGCTATATTGCTCTGATTGTGTTGTTGGTCCTGGTGCTTGGCGCGACGCTACTTTGGTTTGCCGTGCGTCATTACCGACCTGTCGTATTGGCACTAGGTCGATTCGCCCGGCCCTATCGCCGTTTTCACAAATTGCGTTTCCGCCTCGCTCGCGGCATCATCCAATTTCGCCGCGCCACGGTAATTTTGCTTAAGCTTCCATGGTTTCAACTGTGGATGATTTTATTATGTTCAGCGGGCTATTGGTTGGCCCGATACGCGGTATTACCGGTACTTTTATGGATGCTCCACGAGAGCGTGCCGTTGCTCTACAGCTTCCTCATACAACCGCTGTTGATGCTAAGCTCAACCTTCGTCGTATTGCCCGGTGGCGGTGGCAGCGTTGAAATTGGTTTTGGCCTGTTGATGAAACCTTATCTCGACCCCACGATCAGTGCATTCACCCTATTGCTGTGGCGTTTTTGCACGTTTTATTGGTACCTGATCGCTGGCGCCCCGGTCTTTTTAGCCTACGTCGGACGCACGCATTTATTCAGCAAAACGGCCCAAGAAAAATAGACGCACGTCAGAACACATCTGCTAGTCAAGCCGCACTGAAAACACTTCTTCAATAGACGTTTTACGCTCACGCGCCAAGTGGATGGCATTATCGGTCAACCGTGTCATGCCTTGCGCTCGCGCTTGTTGCAAGATAAGTTGATGCGAGGCACGCGAGTTGATCATTTCCGTGAGTTCAGGCGTGATATGTAGCACTTCACAAACCGTCACACGGCCTTTATACCCCGTGTAGTTACATTGAAAGCAGCCCTCACCACGGTAATACACTTCGGCGTCGGGAAGTCTTAAGGTCTTGCGCACATCCAGAGAAATTTTTTCTTCGACTTGGCAATGTATGCAATTCAAACGCACTAGGCGCTGCGCGATCACACACATAACGGTGGAACTGACTAGGTACGGTTCAACGCCCATATCAACCAAACGTGAAATCGCACTCACTGCATCATTGGTATGCAACGTACTCAGCACTAAGTGACCAGTCAGTGCAGCTTTATTGGCGATACGAGCTGTCTCTTCATCGCGA
>JANPPH010000229.1:0-4344 GCA_031428395.1 Gammaproteobacteria bacterium | reverse complement strand
GTGAATTGACCATCCTTTGCATAAAGTTCAGCCCATTCACTAAGTTGTTTGGCATAAATTTCTTTGACTTGATCGGGCTCCATGCCGCGTACCATTTCCGAACAATATTCCATGGCTAGCACACCCATTTCATCCGCTGTTGGCGTGTAAGCCTCTTTGCAGCTCTTACATAGACGCTTAGTCAGACGTTGTGCTACCACGCCTAGTAAAGCGTCGGCAAAATTAAATGGATCCATGCCCATATCAAGTAAGCGAATAATACTTTCCGGGGCGCTGTTGGTATGTAGAGTCGAGAACACTAAGTGACCGGTTAACGATGCTTCGATACCAATTTGCACTGTTTCTTGATCGCGCATTTCTCCGACCATAATGACATCGGGGTCGGCACGTAAAAACGAGCGCATCGCCGCAGCGAAGTTCAAACCAATTTTCGCATTCATTTGCACTTGACGCAGTCCCGTTTGCGTAATTTCAACGGGATCTTCGGCGGTCCAAATTTTGCGCTCAGGCGTGTTGATATGGCCAAGAATCGAATGCAATGTGGTGGTCTTTCCCGACCCAGTCGGGCCGCAGACCAGAAATAATCCGTAAGGTCGCGTGATGATACGTTGGATGTCTTCGAGATTGCGTGGGCTTAACGCCAACTGATCCATTGGAATAGGTTTGCCGCCTGCCAATAGACGCATAACCACGTCTTCTTGACCGGCAGAGGTTGGAACCGTGGCGACGCGCAATTCAAGTTTGCCGACGCCCTGTTTTTTAAATTCAATTTTGCCGTCTTGTGGTCGGCGCTTTTCAGAAATATCCAACTGCGCCATGATTTTTATACGTGAAACGAGCGCCCCTTTATACTGTCCGGGAAGTTCGTGGTATTTCATCAATGTTCCGTCTTTGCGAAAGCGAATCATTATTTTCGCTTTGCCTGGGTTCGGTTCGATATGAATATCGGAGACCCCCATATTTTTCGCATCGACGATAATCTTGTCCAGCAGTTTGACGACGACATTGTCGGTTATTTCATCTTCGGAATCACTCGCGAGCGCGTCCATGCCGAAATCATCATTATCATCTTCGCCCGTGAGTTCGTCGATGGATTCCTGGGCGACTTCAGCAGGGGAGTAATAGAAGTCTAAGGCCCATTGTATATCCGCCGCAGTTGCCATCACCGGCTCGATGTATACGCCAGTGTGAAACCGCATGGCGTCAAGTGCGTCCCATTTAAGCGGATTTTCGATCGCTACGGCTAATTTATCTTCGTACCTAAAAATAGGTAAAACGCTATGTTTTACCGCAATATCTCGCGGCACCAGGCTGAGGACTTCGGGAACAATTTGGAATTTGCGCAAATCAACAAAGGGTATGCCGAGTTTTTTCGCCAAACTTTGTTGGATGTCCTCATTGGTAACAAGGCCTTTATTAACCAGCAATTCACCCAGCGGTATATTGCGGTTTTCTTTTTGCTCGACGAGCGCTTCCTGCAGTTGCGCCTCTGAGACCAAGTTTTCGCTGACTAAAATCTCGCCCAGTTTCATCTGCGGCATCGATTTTTGCCGCATTAAAGCCTTCGCAAGCTCTTGGGTGGTCATTATCGCTTTGGTGACTAAATACTCACCTAAAGGCTGGTTGCGGCGTTGGCTTTGGTCAGCCAGGCTAGATTTAAGATCCTGCTCCGAAACGAGACGATCTTCGACCAACATTTGGCCAATTTGTTGGCCCACGCGGTAATTCTTGATCGCACCGTAAGGCGTGAATGAGTGCATGAATTTGTTGGTGGTGTGCTTGGGGAAAAAGTGCACGCCGTGTTTGTCGGCACGGAAACCTATGGTCTCACCATCAAGTTTTTGCCCGTCTTTAAATTCGATCTGAAATTCTTGAGGTTCCGGAGGGAGCGTTAAACCCTCATGCGCAGGCGCGCTTTTATCGGTCCAGCTGCGCGGCTCCGGCAGGTGCATAATATTTAATTTATTTAGCGGAATAGAGGCCGGAGTATCCTGCCCTTTAGTTAAGACACCGAGAACACCTTCGGTGCTGTCAAAAAACGCCAGTTTGCCGACGAGTTTTTTGCCGTCCAGTAGGTTAATGACAACGGTTGCGCCCGCACTAACAATATTGTCGGGACGCGCCACGCATAGCGGCGGTAGGGGCAAATCAATGGTGTTGTTCATGTCCTTAATCCTAGCTGCGTCAATATGTGGACATTGCGAGGCGACGCGAATACTGAGCCGCATCTAACAAAATTCCCACAGAATCCACGGTAAATTAAAACTCGCAGAGGTCATATCGACCGCAAACCGGAAAATTTAAATGTTAATTAGGTCTTGGTGTCACCATGGTTTGTTGTATTATTAAGGAAAAATTGTTATAGTTCCGCTATTTAGCGACTCCTCCATGGCTGTTATCTCTGCTCAAGCGGCACGCCGCCGCACTTTTGCGATTATTTCTCACCCTGATGCGGGCAAAACCACGCTGACAGAAAAATTTCTGTTATTCGGCGGGGCTATCCAACTCGCTGGCACTGTTAAAGGCCGCAAGTCGTCGCGGCACGCCACATCCGATTGGATGGAGTTGGAAAAACAAAGGGGTATTTCCGTCACCACCTCGGTGATGCAATTTCCTTATCGCGGCAATATCGTCAATTTGCTCGATACGCCGGGCCACGAAGATTTTTCCGAAGATACTTACCGCACCTTGACCGCTGTGGATTCCGCCTTGATGGTGATCGATAGCGCCAAAGGTGTCGAAGAACGCACCATAAAGTTGATGGAAGTCTGTCGCCTGCGTAACACGCCGATTATTACTTTCATTAATAAATTGGATCGAGAAGGACGAGACCCGATTGATTTGTTGGATGAAGTGGAGACGGTTTTAAAAATCAAATGCGCGCCCATCACTTGGCCAATTGGCATGGGCAAACGTTTTAAAGGTGTGTTTCGCCTGGACCAAAACAGCATTCATGTATTCAGCCCGTCGCATGGCGGCAAAATACAAGAAGGCGAAGTCATTCAAGGCCTCGATAATCCTCGGCTCGATGAGTTGTTTGGTGAAAGCGAAGCAAAGGAGCTACGCGAAGAGATTGAACTAGTGAAGGGCGCGGGGCATAAGTTCGATATTGACGCCTTTTTAGCCGGCAAATTAACCCCCGTGTTCTTCGGTTCAGCGATCAATAATTTTGGCATCAGAGAATTGCTTGATACGTTTGTCGACTATGCACCGACACCGCAACCCCGTGCCACGGAAACGCGTAGCGTCTCAGCGGCTGAGGAAAAATTTAGCGGCTTCGTCTTTAAGATCCAAGCCAATATGGACCCGTCGCATAGAGATCGAATCGCTTTTTTACGCGTCTGCTCCGGTAGTTATACGAAAGGCATGAAGATGCATCATGTCCGGATTGGTCGAGATGTGCAGGTGGCCAATGCCATCACCTTTATGGCTAGCGATCGGGAGCATATTGAAGAGGCGTACGCCGGCGACATTATCGGGCTGCATAACCATGGCACGATCCAGATCGGCGACACGTTCACGCAAGGTGAAAACCTTAAATTCATCGGTATTCCGAATTTTGCCCCGGAAATATTTCGTCGTGCTCAGTTACGCGATCCATTACGCATGAAGGCATTGCAAAAAGGTTTGCAGCAATTGTGCGAGGAAGGCGCCACGCAGTTATTCAAGCCGCTTAATAACAATGATTTGATTTTGGGCGCTGTCGGCATGTTGCAGTTTGATGTGGTCGCTTATCGCTTAAAAAGTGAATACAGCGTTGATTGCGCATTTGAATCGGTGCAGGTCTCCCGAGCGCGTTGGATACGTTGTAGCGATGCGAAGAAACTCGAAGAATTCAAACTCAAAGTCAGCGAAAATCTCGCTTTGGATGGCCGAGGCGGTTTAGCCTATCTGGCGCCGACAAAGGTTAATTTGGATTTAACCATGGAACGCTGGCCGATGGTGGAGTTTTTGTTGACGCGCGAGAATTAAACCCAGATTTTCCATTAGCCTCGTAGCGAGGGTGCGGCAAGGTGCTGAAGGGCGAGAAAAGAAGAAAAACAGTCGGAGGCGTAGTCACACTACGGTGACAGACTGTTTTTCTTCTTTTCTCGCGCAGATTCAGTGCTTTGTGCAGCCGCAGCAGAGTGCTAATGGAAAATCTGGGTTAAATAAGTACTGCGGAGCATGGCGTCGACTGTACCCGCACGGCACTGCCTGCAAAACATTTAAATTTCGCTACCCCCCCCCCTAGCTTACAAAGAAGGGTAGCGAGGTTTTTTATAAGACCTCAATACGCGCGAGTTGCTCATCAAGTTGTTTGATCGCCGAACGCAGTTCGTTGATACGCGCGCGTTCTTTGTC
>JANPPH010000228.1:0-3856 GCA_031428395.1 Gammaproteobacteria bacterium | reverse complement strand
CTTTGTCGGCGCGAACCATTTTTTGTACACCGATGGATAGCGCAACTTCAAAGTGCGAAAAACCTTGATGGGCACGGTACGAAATGGCTCGATCTGTGAAAAGTGAGGCGAACACACGTTTGCAGGTCAGTAACAAATTGTCTTCGCCGCGTATGTTGAGGTAGGTTTCCTGTTGTCCAGCGAAGGACGCTGTTGGCAAATCTTCGGCAGTGGCTGAGCTGCGCACAGCGACATCAGGGTTCGCACCATACTCGCTGCCCATTTCCAGGTAAGCGCTGCGAATGTCGACCGCAAGATCGGGCGGAATGTGGCCATGCATGACCCACTGGCGAATTGTTGCCCCGGCGGTGGAGAGCGCGTCGAGGTCTTGATACGCTAAGGCGGATAACACCGCACCTATCCTATCGCCTAAGTCATTGCTGGCAACGTAGTGGCGATAAGCATGAGTAGTTATCGCAAAACCATTGGGTACCCTCACGCCTTTTGACGAAAGGGCGCAATACATTTCACCCAATGAGGCGTTTTTGCCGCCAACGCTTTGGACATCATTGATGCTAAGTTCTGAAAAACGTCGAATAAATTGCTGCATGGTAGGCTCAGGGCTGCTTGGCATAGTGGCTAGTTGGGGGAATCAAGCGAAATGAAGTCGTGCGATTCCAATCATCCTTATCATGCATAGATCAATCTCCGGTTTCGTCGATAATACTTGAAATGCAAGTTGGTTATAAGTTTAGTTGACGTTGCACACGATTTAGGCGCCGACGGTGAATGTGTCACAATCGTAGCGCACTTTGCCACGGCGTCCTGACTGGCTAGATCCGGGTCTACCGACTAGTATTGTCAGGTAATCACGGAGGCAGAGCATGAGTTTATTCGGGACGCTGCGTCGTAAGGTCAGACAATACCGGGCATCAACTTCCATGATATCGGGGATGGAGAAGGCATCAGGCGCAGCGCTAAATGTGTTGTTGCTCGGCGATGGGATAGAGAAAGCCTATATCCTTGATCGCCTGTTTGGTGGGAATGTGTACGCGAGTAAGCGTCAAAGGAAGTGGCGTTGGCAGCTTTCAGCAATGGTTCAGAAGTCATCAGCAGATTTGGTGGTTGGATGTAATGTTACTGCAGCCTTTCGTCAGCACGCAAAGTCGGCTACGGATTTTTTCCTGCCGCGCTGGGTCGCGGGTGATGTGGCAGTTGCGGTCGCAGCTGAGCGGGCGCGCGTTTGTGAAAACATCAAGAAAGACAAAAAAAGGATTAGGAAATACGGACTGGATTACGTGTTAATTGACGACCCTGCGACGTTTCGCTGGTTTTACGACACGATGTACGTCCCCTATGTTACTAACGTGTTCGGCGAGATGTCGGCGCAAATAGATTTTTCTGAACTTGCGCCATGCATCCCCAATTCGATGTTGATGCTAGTAAAAAAAGACGGCGAATATGTGGCGGGCCAGGTTCTGACGTTTGAAGGCGATCGTGCGCGTGGTTGGTTCGGCGGGGTTAAAAACGGTGATCGCGAGTGGGTGCGGTGTGGTGTAAAGGCAGCTATGTATGTGTTTATTTTCGAAGAACTGGCTAAACAAGGTGTCGCATTTTATGATTTTGGCGGGTCGCGGCCATTTTTAAATGATGGTGTAATGCAGTTTAAAAAGAAGTGGGGTATGGCTTTGAATGGGGCGCATTCAGACGGGTTTTATTTTCGAATTATCCACGATACTTCTGGTGTTCGTGCGTTTCTAAAAAACAATCCGTTTGTCTATCAAAATACTAATGGTGACCTCGTCGGCACGATATTCGTCGATACCCCTGAGGACCAGAAAATTGATAGCGGACAACTCAAGGTGAACAGCTTTAATGGCCTAAGCGCCCTTGAAGTCTATCGCTTTGGCGGCATTATTTTCCCTGAATCTTCCAATTTGAATAACGCAAAACAACGGTTCGTGTTAGAGGAAGCAATCTGATAACTAGATATTGACGGACTAATCGGCGGATTAGTGTCTCCGCGAGGCAAGACACCCTTGATTGACTCTATTTTTTTGAAATCACAGTCGATGGTTCGATAGGGTAATCACAAATCGCGTGCTGCCTTCTGTAGAGCTAACGGTAATATCTCCCCCATGAGCATCGACAATCGATTTGACCAAAGCCAATCCCAACCCTGCTCCTTCACCACTTCGCTGTCTTGAAGGATCGACGCGATAAAACCGGTCGAACAGTTTTGGAATGTGTTCGGGGGGTATGGCTTCGCCCGGATTTTCGATAGATATAGTGGTGCTATTGTCCTCGGACTGACCAATGACGACACGCACGTTTTGTCCAAAGGGCGCATGCCGAATTGCATTGGACAAAAGATTGCTGAGCGCCCGCCGCAGCATTAATTTGTCACCTACTACGTTTGCAGTACCCTCAAGTGACAACGACACACCTCTTTCTTCCGCCCACGCCTCGTAATAGTCAAAGAGCTCGCGTATCTGGTGCCCTATATCGAAATTGATGGCGTTCGGTTTGTATAATCCGTTGTCTGCTTTAGCGAGAAAAAGCATGTCGCCTATCATTTGCGCCATGCGTTCATATTCTTCGATATTCGAATAGAGAATCTCTTTGTACTGATCGATGGTGCGCGACTGGGACAGAGCCACTTGTGTTTGCGTCATCAAGTTGGTCACCGGAGTGCGCAGTTCGTGGGCGATGTCGGCGGAAAAATTGGATAGCCGTTGAAAGGCTTCCTCCACGCGCACCAGCATTTCATTAAACGACAACGCAAGATCTGCGAGTTCGGAAGGTACTGTTTCGGGCGCTAGTCGGCTATGCAATTGGCTTGCACTGATGCGCCGGATGGTGGCGACTATGTCACGCAATGGCGCATGTCCTTGGCGCACTGCAATCCAACCCATGAAGCTCATCAGGCCGATGCTACTAAAGATCATCAACCATAAGGTGTAGCGAAAACGATCAAGGAAGTGGAGATGGAAATCGATCGGCACTGCGACCGCGACGGTGAAAAGCCTGCCTCTGTCATTGGGATTTTCATCCATGTATTGGAGCAATACTCGGTAGGTATGCGCTGCAATTTTCCGTTGGCGCACGGCGTTATTCTCCGGACCGTTGGCGAACTCACGCACGATCATGGCTAGATCTGGGCCGGGGCTGGCGTATATTGTTTGATCGTTGTCCGCCGCAGAGATATACAAAGACGCGCCGTGATGCCCAACCAAAATATCCTCAAACCTGCGTGCGCGTAGCCTAAAATCGGTTTCGGATTGAACGGTGAACAGCACTTTTTGCACTGTTTGAGCAATGGCCTGAAGTTCTTTGATATCTTCGGCTTCGAAATGTTTTTCCATCGATCGGCCAATGATCCAACCGAAGCCGGCGAAGACGATCGCCGTCGTCATACCAAAAAACAAGGTAAGGCGTAGTGCCAGGGACAGGGGACGGCGCATCATTAGCTCTCGCTTGGCGCTTCAAGCATATAGCCCATGCCGCGCACGGTATGGATAAGTTTGAGGGCGAAGTCTTGATCAATTTTGGCCCGTAGACGACGGATGGCGACGTCGATGACGTTGGTGTCGCTATCAAAATTCATATCCCAAACTTGCGAGGCGATCAAAGAGCGCGGCAGCACTTCGCCGTGGCGGCGCATCAACAATTCCAGCAATGCAAACTCCTTTGCGGTAAGCGTAATGCGTTGACCTGCGCGGGTGACGCGTCGACGCATCAGGTCAAGTTCAAGATCAGCGACGTTAAGCTTTGTCTCCGTCGCAGGGGCGCTACCCCGCCGTAACAATGTTCGTACTCGCGCCAGCAATTCGGCAAAGGCGAAGGGTTTGACTAGGTAATCGTCGGCACCCAATTC
>JANPPH010000227.1:0-9143 GCA_031428395.1 Gammaproteobacteria bacterium | reverse complement strand
CACCCGTTTCGAGCACCACGTCCTGTTGCGGACCTAACAAAGGGCGTATCTTAGAGCCACCACCAGCACTGCGCGCTATCAGCCGTTGCAAATAACCGCTCATGCAAGCACTCGATCAATGTACGCAGAGCGGCGTGCATCGCTCAACGCGAGTATCTCATGCTCACTCCAACCGTAGGCTTGCGCGAGCGTGTCAATATCGATCAATAATGTCGCTGCGCGTGCTTCGATCTCACGCCAAAAATAATCGCTAATGTCGAACGTACTTTGCCAACTGTTGCCACATTGCTCGCAGCAAAAATTCAGCACGATGTCGGCGGCCGAATCAGCGTCTGCCAGTGTAGTTTCGATCTTATCCAGCTGCGCGGCACTCAACGTTGGCAATTCACCTTCGTTGCCAATGCAACAGCGTTGCGCAAGTAGATATGCCGCCTGTTGTGGATCCGCCTTCTTCAATGCTTCGGCGACATCGCGGCTGGTTGGTCGACGCAAAACCAAGTCGTCGACTCGTAGCGGAGTATCATGGGCCTGACTGCGCAGCACAGCACCGTCCAACGCAAACTCCAAGCGTGTCTGGCACGCCGGGCAATCAACGTAGCCCGGCATTACACTGCCAAACACCGCACTCCGCCAGGCGATCAACGCTTGATCACGTTGACCAATAGACACATCCGCTAAATCTAGCAGTGCGTGGTCGGGATGCACGCTGGCCAAAAGCAACAAGGCACGATCAAGCGGATGCCGTCGCGCGCCGCGCTCCCACAGATCCAGCATTCCACTTGGTGATAATATCGTCATGCAGCGGCTTAGGCTGGCTCATTGAAACTGGGTTCGGTCGGTTCGGTGACATCGTAATCGCGTTCCCAACCTTCATTCTCAAGCTTCAGACTTTGGATGGCGACGGCGTTAGCGTTGGCATCCAGATCCGGCAGCGCCTGGTACTCCGACACCCAGCAACGAAACACCTTAAACGCCAACGCAAGCTGACCAGCCTCGTTATAGACTTCAATGATGAGATCTTTGCGAAAATCTTTAAGCGACACTTCGGCGCCAAGGCCCGAACCAAAGTTCCACACCTTATTTGCCCACTTTTCAAATTCGGTGTCGTGCGTCACGCCGCGCTCAAGCGAGATCGCCTCAAACTTTGTACGACCGGGCGACTTGCGTGAAGAGGAAGGATCGCCGCCTTCGCGATGCTCAACCATCTCTGTCGAGCGCTTGAGCGCGCCGACCTTGCTGATACCGGCGACGTAGCGACCATCCCACTTGACGCGGAATTTGAAATTTTTGTAGGGATCGAAACGCGTTGCGTTGACGCTGAACTGAGCCATGAGTCGTTCTCCTTATACTGCAATTTGTCCGGCCATCTGTTGCAACTTGATGACCACGAATTCAGCGGGTTTTAGCGGCGCAAAACCGACAACAACGTTGACGATTCCAAGATTGATGTCAGTTTGAGTCGTGGTCTCGCGGTCGCATTTCACAAAGTAGGCTTCACGCGGCGAGCGCCCCTGAAACGCCCCTTGGCGAAATAGATTTTGCATAAAAGCACCTAAATTTAAGCGTATTTGCGCCCATAACGGTTCATCGTTGGGTTCGAACACCACCCACTGCGTACCGCGATAGAGGCTTTCCTCGAGGAACAGCGCAAGGCGGCGCACCGGGACGTACTTCCATTCGGAGGCGAGCAGATCGGCGCCGACCAGAGTGCGTGCGCCCCACACTAGGTTGCCCGCCACGGGGAAGGTACGCAGGCAATTGAGGCCGACTGGGTTGAGCACACCGTTCTGACCGTCGGTCATGCTATAGGTGAAACCTTGGACGCCGGAGAAGGATGCCTCTAAGCCTGCAGGCGCTTTCCACACGCCGCGTTGTGCGTCGGTGCGGGCGATGATGCCGGCGATCGCGCCGCAGGGAGCGAAATTCGCGCTCCGGTTCTCGCTTAGCGGATCAGGCATACGTAGCCGTGGAAAATAAACGATGGCGTTGCGCGCATCATCGTTGCCTATGGTGGCACGCAAACCATTTACGCCAGCCTCGGCATCGCTGATGGCGGTGCTGGGGTTGGCACTCCAGGCCGATGGCGGATCAATAATGAGCATCGCGCGCCGTTCCTGGCAGTAATTTGCCGCTGCCGCCCAAGTGGCATCAGCCACATCAGGGGAAGCCTCGGTTTCTGGCGCCAGGGGTGGGATGCAAAGCAGGTTGAATAAATCGGCCGCCTCCAGGGCAAAAATACCGGTGCGCTCGCCCTCATCGCCCAGGATTTCTGCATCGGTGATAACGTCGCCATCGTCAGTAGTCGTACCCGCTGCGGTGACGTTAGTGTCGTCGGTTGGACTTTCATCCACTGGCGCCGAAGTGCGTACCCGTACCAGGGCGGACTGTTCATTGACGACGGTGTCTACCAGACGTGGGCTCAAGGGCGAGACGGAGACGTTGCGAAAAATTTCGCGGGCCACGACTACGGTGCCGCCTGGCTGGTCTAGTTCCTCGAGGGTCAAATTGAATAATAGAGTGTCGCTGGCATCGCTGGTGATGTGATCCACAGTTGCTTGCAGGGCGCTGCCCCACAGACCTGGGCTAGCGGCTTCCAGGATTAGATTGCCAGCGGCAGTGGGCAGGGTGATGGCAGGCGTGCTCGCGGCAATATCGCCATTGAAGACTCGCACGATCAGGGCATCGCTGCCGCCGTGCTGAAAAAACTGGCTTACCGCATAACTCATGGGACTGGGTTGCCATAAGCCCGCAAACAGCCGACTGTATTCTGCAAAGCTTTGTACACGCACCGCTTTGTTAACGGGTCCACGTCGCGCGCGACCAACAAAAGCAGTAATCGAGGTGGCGACACCGGTGATCGTCCTGACACCGCTTGGAACTTCTTCGATGTAGACGCCAGGATAAGTAAGAGTTACGGGCATGTTGTTCCTCCAATTAGTGGGGTCAGGTCAATATTCGCCGAGCAGATGGCCAGTGACGCAACGGCGCGACCAAAACGTCGGATCACTTCCACCGCGCGGCGCAAAAAAAAGTTGTCCACTGTGATGCGCTAGTTTCCTAGCCAGCGAAGACAAAGTCTGGGCGACGTTCCCCTGCAGGCGCAAGACCTCTACACAAGCGTGGAATTGCAAATGCATCAGGCGGCCTTCTATCCAAGGTGGTGTTGCGCCGAACTTGCGGGCCCCAGCGCTCTTTTTGCCACCACACATCGATAGCGTTTGCATTGGTTACTGGCAAGCACCGTGCCATATCCCAAAGACTGCCAACACATTGATTTGAATGAACTCTTGCAGTGATCCAGACAACCTAACGGGTCAATTTATGTCGTCTCTAATAAGGCTATGCGCCAGAAAAAACGTCGTTAAAACGTGGCCTTGAAGATGGATGACCCGCTTCCGGGTTAAATTTGCCCCACTAGCGTTTAACCTAAAAAAGGCAGTTGGAATCTACTGCGGACGTTTAATATGCTGAATCTGCAAGATTTTTTCGTTAAATTTTGGCTCACCGTAGGGGTGACTACGGCTTCGCCAAAATTTAACGAAAAAATATTCCATCTTCAACATCTTAAGCGCCCTCGCTACAATTCCAACTGCCTTTTTTAGGTTTAAAGTTGGCCAGCAAGGGGCGTGTAAGGTGCTGAAGGGTGTGCGAGAAAATTGAAAAATAGCCGGAGGGGATTACTGCCGAATTTTAAATGCGCGATAGTGCAATTTTTCTATGCGGTGTTTTTTGAGCAGCTTGCCAAACGTGCGCCGCTCTTTTCCGGACAGGCGTGCTGCTTGGGTAACGTTACCGTCCGTGGCGGCAAGCATGCTAATGAGATATTGGCGTTCGAATTGAGCGATGGCTTTAAGTTTAGCGTCGCCAAACTTGGTGACCAACGCTTGCTCCTGACGTCGATCCGGACGTATCCGCCGCTCACAATCAAGTTCCGCAGGACACGGAATATCGATGAGGTGCCCCTCCGCGAGCAAGTAACCCCGGTAGATTAAATTTTCCAACTCACGCACATTACCCGGCCACGTATAGCGGTCGAACCACTCCAGTGTTTCTGGGCTAAGCGTTTTTTCGCCCAAGCCAAAGCGCGCGCCGCACGCTTCAATAAAATTCGCGGCAAGTAAAGCCACATCGCCGCGACGTTCACGAAGGGGCGGTAACGCCAGGTGCAGTATTTTAAGGCGAAATAACAGATCCAACCGAAACACACCGGTTTCCGTGAGCTTGCTCAGATCCGCATTGCTAGCGGCCATAATCCGAACATCCGCTGAGCGCACTGCGGATCCGCCCAAGGGTCGATATTGGCTGTCCTGCAAAAAACGCAGCAGAGTCACTTGACCCTTAGGCGAGAGGGCGTCGATCTCGTCCAAGAAAAGCGTACCGCGTTGAGCATGATGAATCAGACCTGCCTGATCGTGCGCAGCATCCGTATAAGCGCCGCGCTGGTGACCGAACAATTCATTCTCCATGAGCGCATCCGGAATAGCGCCGCAGTTCAACGGTACGAAAGGGAAGTCGCGACGCGCGCTGCCATAGTGAATCGCGCGCGCGGCCAATTCCTTACCGGTGCCGGTTTCACCATCAATAAGCACGGGCACATCGCACTTGGCAATGCGCTCGGTGAGAGCGAGAGTACGTAAAAAGGCTTTGGAATTCCCGATCATCCTTGGTTCCTCAACGGGTATCATCCGCTACCGGGTGCAGCATGCCACAAACTATCTAGTATCTTACTACAGAAGGACTAGCCTCTATGTAAAACGTCAATGCGCCTTGGCACCGGTGCTTAATACCCCGTATTCCACGCTACAAACGGGAAGACTGAGATCGCAATTGGAGATAAAGGGTACGTTGTTTTGCTGACAGCTACCGATAGGAAAAATACCCGAATTGTCGCATTTATACATAACACTAGACGTGACCCCAGCAAACACAGACCTATGAGTATACTCGCGCTAAGGGTCGTTCCCGTCAATTCCTGTACCGGGTTGTGACCGTTGAAGTAGGCCGTGGCCGCACTACTCACCGTCACTTAGCAAATTGCCGTTCGCATTCTAAAGTTCTATGTCAACGCCCAAACCGTGATGGCTTGATTGCCCCGCTTGGCTGTTCCAAAGGTGCCAATAATGCTTCTTGGCTGCAAGCAATGCTGCGTGTGATCCCGTTTCGACAATGGCGCCATTGTGCATCATAACAATCAGATCGGCATTGTTGGCGACACCGACTAGTCTGTGCGTGGCGCAGACCAGTGTCCGGCCTTCTGCTAATTGCCATAGCGTTTCTTGGACATGTGCCTCGGCCGTTGGATCCAGTGCGCTCGTAGGCTCGTCGAGCACGAGGATTTGCGGGTTACGGACAAGCGCGCGGGCAATGGCAAGCCGCTGCCGCTGACCAACAGACAACGCGCTGCCGAGTTCGCCGACTTGGGTGTGATATCCCTTCGGCAGCGTACGAATGTACGACCCAATCCCGGCCAACGATGCAGCCGCGTCGATGCGCGCGCGGCCAGGTTGGCGCGCGCCGAGCGCGATATTAGCGCCGATCGTCCCATCAAATAGCGTAGACTCTTGCGGCACATAGCCGATCATGGCGTTATAGGATGCCAAGGTGATGTCGCGCAGGTCATGCCCGTCGATACGGATTGAGCCTGAGCTTGGATCTTTAAAGCGCATCAGTAAATTTAAGAGTGTGCTTTTTCCCGCGCCGCTGGCACCGACGATGGCCACGCGCATCCCGGCGGTGATCGTCAGATTAATCTCGAGCAACGCGAAGCGCGCGTCTGCATTGGCCAACGAAACGTTGACGAACTCAATTTGCTTGCGGCATCCATCGATAGCAACTGCATCAGCGCGATCTGCAATGACGGGAACGGTTTCGGTCAGCTCGCTAATATGGCGGATGCTACCTGCAGCGGCAGCAATTCTGGGAACGAACTGCGTTACATAGGCAAGGGCTTCACCCATGGACAAGAAAAGCGCCTCGAAGGCAACGAGCGTCCCAAGCGACATCGTTCCAGAATGAACAGCCCACACGCCCACGGCAAAGACCACAACATGCAGCATATAAAGTGCCGCAAACGCGGTGCCCTCAACCATAGACCCAACGAAGATCGCTTTGAAGGAGGTAAACCGCCACAGTCTATTGAGCTGACCAAATCTCCGCGTGCGGACACGATCAAGTTGATAGGCTTTTACAATGGTTGCGGCGCCCAACGTTTCCTGGACGTTGGCTAAAAGGCCCGCCTCACGCTGCCGCTTAGCATAGCTCAGAACAAATGTGCGCTCAGCGATTCGGCGCGGCAATAACAGCATAATGGGGAAAATCAACGCGCTGAGCAGGCCTAACGCAACATTGAAATAAAACATCAACGCCGTTGAATAAATGATCTGTAGCATGGGATGGACAAGCCAGGGAACGACTTCGACCAAGCCTTGCTCGATCACCTGTAGATCGCCGCCAAAACGTGACAGGGTCGCACCCCTTGGCGTCGACTGATGGTAGTCGACAGGCAGCCTCAGAATATGCGCCTGCATCGCTTCGCGGATATCGCCGATCACATCAACGGTCAACCGCGCGTTAATGAAGTCCGCAACGAATCCCAGCGCACTCACCACAACGGCCGAGATCGCGAGAAACACCAGGACGAAAAAAATCACGTCGGTATCGTTCGCAATCAGGCCGTTGTCGATGATGTGCCTTTGAGCCAGCGGAAAAAACGCACCCAATACAGCTTCTGTGACAACCACCAATAGAAGCAATAGCCCTAACGCGCGGTAGCGACGGGAAAAGGGCGCCAGAAATCGCCAGACCAGCGCAAGGTCGCCCTTTTGAATTGTTTCATCGGCATCGTCATCTTCACCTAGGCCATCGAAGTTTTCAGCATCCTCGCGTTGCGGACGATCATGCTGCATCGGTGGCCAACAGGCCCGGGCGTGCACCGGATAGAACCCGGCTCGATCGCAAAACGGCACCACTACCATGCGACAGAATCGGGACATCGGGCTTTGAGAAGAAGCAATTGCGCATCACGTCGGCACTTGGGTACCATGTATAGTAACCCTCGTTGGCATCGACTTCGATTTGCCACATGCGCTTCAATACGTCGGGGTCGCCGATGGCCAACTTGAAGCCATTGCGCTGATAGTGTTCTGCCCACTCGAGCATCGTGGCGTACGTCCGCACGCCATAGAGTAGATCTTCTTCAGCGATCAATTCCTTTACCATGTCGGTTGCGATAGATCCACAATAGACGCCGATGCGGCAAACACGGAATAATTCTTGAATCGCTTTGTCGACAAGCTCAGGTGGCAGATAACAAAGGCAGGTTTCGTAGACGAAATCGAACGAGTTATCGGGGAAGGGCAAGTTGCAGGCATCGCCCAGGAGATTACGATGTGTCCACTTGGCAGGGGTTTGCGTATGGATGAACTGATTGTTCTCAATGCCCCACGCTTCCACGCCCTTTCGCTCGAACCGCTCAAGCGTCAATCCATTCGCGGAGCCGCAATCGAGAATTTTATAGCCCGTCTTGTGGCCCCAAACAGTTTCGATGAGGTCACACGTCCAGTCCTCGCAAAAATATTCCTCGAACGATTCGTTGTAGGTCGTATCGCTGGCGTACTCTTCAAAATAGTCGTTGGGAACGCTATGACCATTACTCGCACTTACACCCTCGGCGGCCATGCGTATCTCATATTCCTCCTTTCTAATTGAAGTAAGCAGGACGCTGGCGACGTAGTCGGCCGAATCGAAAACGCCATTGAGCGTCGAGTCGTAGAGGTAATCGCCAACCATAAAGAGATTGGGGTCGGTGTCGCTTGCGGGTCTATGACGAATTTTCGTATCGTGGGTGGGGCTGCCTCCCGGTAGACCATTAATGGTGCCAACCCAACGATGCACGCGACCCTCGATCAGTAAGTCCCGCCCGGCCGCAAGGGGTCCCGACAGCGATGCAACGGCCTCAGCAATCAAGTCGCGATCCGAAAGATTGGCGCGGACAAGCGCAGGGGTGCCCGCAACAAGCCAACTCAACACGGCCGAGCCATCGGCGCTCGGATATCGGGAGGCGTCGTCATAAAGGCAGCAACCGCCAAGCGCATCGGACATAAAATAAGAGCCACTCACGTGAGGCCGCCAGAACGGATCACGAAACAGGCCCGTTATGCGCAGATAGTGCGCCGGTCGGTCGTAGTGGGCGATGTGCTTGCGCATCGCACCCGCGAGTTCGCGGTCTTGCCACTGAATTTGCGATAGCCAATAGTCCGGTAGCGCCATAACGAGAAAATCGCAGCGCTCTTTCTTCACCCCTTCTGGTGTGTTGACGGTCAGTTCATAGCCGGTCTCGCAGCGTGCTACAGCGGTCACTCGGTGGTTTAGCCGGATATCTGCCTTCAGCTGCTCGCGTAGCCGTTCCACGATGCGTTCTATACCGCCCTTTACGGTATAGACGGACATGTAGCGCGGATCTTCCATCAGCACATTTTTCAGTCCATTAAGCGCCGAGGTGAGATGCGGTTCGGTGGCGACGTCGGTATGAACGGCGGTTTCAATATACGCTCTAGCGACATCGTCACCGATCTCATCGAGAATATCGCGAAAAGTTTTTGACGCCCAGGGATGCAGGTTGTCGTCTGCGAAATGACCGTCATAATAATTCGACGGCGAATAAAGCGTTTCGCTGGCGTTGTAGAATTGGGCGACTTTCTCAGCCGCTGTGTTGCCTAGTTTTTGTGCAAGATCGTCGAAGTCCTGGACGACGGTGTCGCCGAGCAGGACGGCCGGGCCCGCCATGGGAATGGTTTCAAGCCCAAGCTCACCAATAAGGATTTTCAAGGGATCGAGCGCATAGGCGGAGTAGTCATAAAGCTCTGCCACGCCAGCCTCGAATGTTGCGCCCGCAGCGGCAAACGAGTCACTCACGATCTTGCCGCCTAGCCGCGGCGATGCCTCTAAAATGGAAACGCTGACATCAGACCCGAGCAAGTCTTCAATATGTCTCGCAGTAAAAAGCCCCCCTGGCCCGCCCCCCACAATAGCAATACGTTTCATAATACCTCCCCAGGCAATTGTTGAAACCATCAAGCTTGAGGATGACGCACTCGATTCTCGTTATCAACGGGCGGTCTTACCACTTACTATTCGTAGATTTC
>JANPPH010000226.1:0-5141 GCA_031428395.1 Gammaproteobacteria bacterium | reverse complement strand
GACGTCGTGATTTGTCCCATCGGCGGCGGGCTTATTTCTGGCATTGCATTGGGTGTGAAAGAGATAAAACCACAGGTGCGTTTCGTCGGTGTGCAGGCGGCGCGTTTGGCCTCGATGCAAGAGAGCATATTGGCAGGCAAGATTGTTTCGCTAAAGTCATGCCACACTATTGCCGATGGTATCTCCATCGCCACCGTAGGCCAGCATACATATCCCTTGGTGTCGCGCTATGTAACAGACATTTTCACTGTCACGGAAGACGACATTGCCTGCGCCATCATGTCGTTGCTCGAAACGGAAAAGACGTTGGCCGAAGGCGCTGGCGCGGTTGGAGTTGCGGCGCTTTATGCGCGGCGAATTGCGAATTTAGAGGGCAAAAAAATCGTCGTCATTGTCAGTGGTGGCAACATCGACATGAGCCTGTTATCGGTGGTATTGGATCGCGGCTTAGAGACAGACGGACGGGTGATCCATTTGCGCGTCGTTGTGCCGGACAAACCTGGCAGCATAGCGATACTCGCTCAGGCAGTCGCCGCACATCGCGCCAATATTCTCCACATCCATCAAGATCGTCATGGCGGTGAAGTCGCACTGGGTGAAATCGAGGTAGGATTGAGCTTGGAGACAAAAGGCCGTGAACATGCGGAGGCTATTTATGCTGCCATTCGCCAGACTGGGTTTAAAATCAAGCCTTGATAAAATCCTTGGCAAATACCCTAAATCAGTGTAAAAATTGATTCTATTTTCTCGTGACATTTTCTGGAGGAGAACGACGTTGGTGACACCTAGCTTTATAACTGAACCCTTTATTACTGGCATGGTGATTGTTGTTTCAATCATCATGAGTGTCTTGTTGGGCTATTTGACGGTTCGAATTTACCAGGACAAAGAAAGTCCGCGTAAGGCATCAGTCGAACAAGAGTAGGCTGGGCGTTGAATTCGCGGCAATACTGTCTTTAAGAAATTGCCGCGAATTTCAGAAGAACATCCTTTTTCCTCTCTAGACCTTTGATATTGTAGGTTTTTCACCCCGGCGGCCAATGTAAGGTACGCCCCCCCATTACATGCATATGGATATGGAACACCGACTGTCCCGCATCCGCGTTACAATTCATCACGATACGAAAACCTGATTCTGCTATTTTTTCCTGTTTAGCCACCTGCTTCGCCGTAAGCATCATCTCGCTTAACAACGCTGCGTGTGAGGTATCAATATCATTGAGCGTGGCAATGTGTGCTTTGGGAATGACAAGAATGTGTACCGGTGCCTGAGGGCTAATATCACGAAAGGCTAATACTTGATCGCTTTCGTAGACGGTTTGCGGTTTTATTTGGCCACTGACCATTTTGCAAAACAAGCAATTGTCCATGCGCTTTCTCCCTTACTTAAACCCAGATTTTCCATTAGCACTCTGCTGCGGCTGCACAACGCACTGACTCTGCGCGAGAAAAGATGAAAAACAGTCTGTCACCGTAGAGTGACTACGCCTCCGCCTGTTTTTCCTCTTTTCTCGCCCCTCTTCAGCACCTTGCGCACCCTCGCTACGAGGCTAATGGAAAATCTGGATTAAAAAAAAATTATTTCGTGGCTTTTTTTGCATTGGCAACCAAAATCACTTCATCAAACGTACGCCCTAATGCTTTGCTGGCGAAATTTTGCATCACCACCGCATCCGCCTTATCGTAGGTAACGCTGTCGCCCGCCTTTACCTCGATCGTGGCTGAGGCAATCCAAAAGCGTTTGCCGTTATTTTCAAGTTCCATATACATGGTTTTTGAGCCTGGCACATCCAGGGTACTAATGACGGTACCCCCATCGGGGACGTTGGGTGACGCGATCTCAGGTTGCGCCGCGGCCTCAGGGGTTGCCATGCTGGGAGGGCTTACGACAGCAGGGCTGGTAACGACTGCTGACGCAGGCGCTTGACTGGCGGGATTGGGTGGCGAGGTGCCACTGGAGCAGGCTGACAACGATACGCCAAGACAACCGATCAATGTAACTACGCGACGCATGCAAACTCCTTATTGAAGACACAACGAGATGTTGTAAATTATATATAGAATAACCTAAAAGCAGCTGGAAAATACTGGGCGATAGCACAATCAACGCTATCAAGCGGGTTTCCAATCCAAGCCCACATCGTCGTGGGACGAGAGACAGCCACAAAAGGACTGCCATGATCACATTCGGTGACTAGGCGGTTCAGGGAAAATACAACCCATCTCATTGAAGGATCTGAAATGTCCAACGCCACAAACACCGTCCGATTACACCGCGTATTTCGCTCACCGCCAGAACGCGTGTACCGAGCATTTCTCGACCCCGATGCCATGACCAAGTGGCTTCCCCCATATGGTTTCATTGGCAAGGTCCACCACATGGATGCGCGCGTTGGGGGTGGCCACCGGATGTCGTTCACAAACTTCGGCACTGGCAAGAGCCATTCCTTCGGCGGCACTTATACGGAACTTACACCGCATCAACGCATTAGGTATACAGACAAATTCGAGGACCCCAACTTGCCGGGCGAGATGCAGGTCACCATCTCGCTTCAGGCGGTTGCCTGCGGTACCGAAATCAGCATCGTTCAGGAAGGCGTCCCTTCCGTCATCCCCGTCGAATTTTGCTACCTCGGATGGCAGGAGTCGTTGCAGTTGCTAGCACACCTCGTCGAACCAGAGATTCCGGATGGAGCGTAGGGCCGTCGCTATCCGGCGTCTGTAGCGGTGTGGGGTCGGCCCGTGGACCCGGCCCCACAAACTCATTGACGGTTGCCAGGCCAAACGTTAAGTTACGCCCATCATTGGAGGCACCATCTTGGCAAAAAAAATCGAGCCGATTAATTTTGAAAGTTCGCTCAAAGAGTTAGAGGCGTTGGTTGCGCGAATGGAGCAAGGCGATATCAGCCTTGAGGAATCTTTGCGTCACTTTGAGCGCGGCATTGTTTTGTCGCGCAGTTGCCAACAGGCCTTGCAAAATGCCGAACAAAAAGTGCACATTTTGACTGAGCAGAAAGGCAAGTTGGAACCGCAACCGTTTGGCGACAGTGGGGAAGCATGAGTTTTGACTTCGCGTCTTGGTTATCGCAACAGCAATCCAGGGTAGAGACTGCGTTAAATCATTGGTTGCCTGCGAGCGACTTATTACCGGCGCGCCTGCATGCCGCGATGCGGTATTCGGTGCTTGATGGCGGCAAACGGGTACGCCCACTTTTGGTTTATGCGGCAGGCGCAGCGCTAGATGCGGTGCCATCGCGTTTGGACGGGCCGGCCTGCGCTGTTGAAATCATTCACGCCTATTCCTTGATTCATGATGACCTACCTGCCATGGATGACGACGAATTACGCCGCGGCAAACCCACCTGCCACCGTAAATTCGATGAAGCCACCGCAATATTGGCGGGTGACGCCTTGCAAGCGCTGGCCTTTCACATCCTCGTTCAAGATAGCCAAATGGTCCCGGAGCCGGCCTCACGCGTCAAAATGATCGGTATATTGGCCCAAGCCGCAGGCTCGCGCGGCATGGCAGGCGGTCAAGCCATTGACCTTGCCGCGGTGGGTCAGACGCTCGATATCGCCCAGTTAGAGAACATGCATATCCACAAAACCGGCGCCTTAATTCGTGCCAGTGTATTAGTAGGCGCGTTAAGCTGTGATCTCCATGATGAAAGCCGCCTTGCTCACTTGGATCGCTATGCCAAAAATATCGGTTTAGCCTTTCAGATTCGCGATGATATCTTGGACGTCGAAGGCGAAACCGCAATCATCGGTAAAGCCCAAGGCGCAGATGCCCTGCGCAACAAACCCACTTATCCAGCGCTATTAGGTCTGGATGGCGCTAAAGCACGCGCGCAAGAATTGCTTGAAGAGGCCAGCGATGTGCTCGCCCCCTTCGGTGAAAAAGCCGACCCCTTACGCGCCATTGCCTGGTATATCGTGCAGCGCAACTACTAGACTTACACACAACCACTCGGACTTTTGGTTGCAAGCTCGCGCCGCTCCTTCCATAATGACTATTCGCCTGCTTTAGTAGAATCCAATGACCGATTGTTACCCGCTCTTAGAAAAGATCGACATGCCGGCCCAGCTTCGCACCTTGACGGAATCGGAGCTGCCCGTTTTGGCTGAAGAGTTACGCCAATTTTTGATCCAATCCATCAGTCGCACCGGGGGCCATTTATCCGCGGGTTTGGGGACCATCGAGCTAACCATCGCCTTGCATTATGTATTTAACACCCCGGAAGACCGCCTTGTTTGGGATGTCGGTCATCAGACTTACCCGCATAAAATTCTCACGGGCCGCCGCAAGGCTATGCCCACGCTGCGCAAAAAAGATGGCTTGGCCGGCTTTCCCAAACGCACTGAGAGCGAATTCGACGCCTTTGGCGTGGGTCATTCCAGCACCTCAGTGAGCGCCGCCTTGGGCATGGCCATTGCCGCCAAACGCGAAGGGCTTGGGCGCAAAGTGGTCGCTGTCATTGGCGATGGCGCCATGACGGCGGGCATGGCGTTTGAAGCGCTCAATCACGCCGGGGATTTAGGTGCCAATCTGTTAGTGATCTTAAATGACAACGAAATGTCGATCTCACCCAACGTCGGCGGGCTATCGAATTATTTGGCGCGGATTTTGTCGGGGAAGTTTTATGCCAATATGCGCGAGCGCGGCAAGAAAGTGTTGGGCGCCATGCCGCCCATGTGGGAATTAGTACGACGGGCCGAGGAACATGTCAAAGGCATGGTTATTCCGGGTACTTTATTTGAAGAACTCGGTTTTAATTATATCGGACCGATAGATGGCCACGATCTCGACACTCTCACCAAAACGTTGAAAAATTTGCGTTCTTTAGACGGGCCGCAGTTTTTGCATGTCGTGACTAAAAAAGGCAAAGGCTTTGCCCCTGCCGAAAACAATCCCTGCGTCTATCACGGTGTCACGCCGTTTAATCCAGAGTCGGGCGAGATGTCCGCAACGCCCAGCCCTAGCCCCACGTATACCCAGGTATTCGGCGATTGGTTATGCGATGCCGCAGCGAAAGATGAACGAGTCGTGGTGATCACTCCGGCCATGCGTGAAGGCTCTGGCCTGGTTAAATTCTCTGAACTCTATCCACAGCGCTACTTCGATGTAGGCATCGCCGAAC
>JANPPH010000225.1:0-27100 GCA_031428395.1 Gammaproteobacteria bacterium | reverse complement strand
GGCTCGTAGCGAGGGTGCACAAGGTGCTGAAGATGGGCGAGAAAAGATGAAAAACAGTCGGAGGCGTAGTCACTCTACGGTGACAGACTGTTTTTCATCTTTTCTCGCGCAGATTCAGCGCGTTGTGCAGCCGCAGTAGAGTGCTAATGGAAAATCTGGGTTTAAGACGAACAACTGACCTCGATCCCCTTTGCCCAGTCCGGCGTTGCTGCCGCATACTCCTCCATTCCAGGTTGTTCATCGAAGGGTCGTTGAAGCAATCGTAGTAAACGTTCTAGTTCCGAAAAATCTTGCTGCTCCGCTTTGGTGATCGCGTTTTGGGCGAGATAATTTCTCAGGATATATTTGGGATTAACCTTGTCCATGCGTGTTTTGCGCTCGGCATCTGTGCCGGGTTCGCTTTGCAGTCTGATTCGATAGCTTTCAGCCCAGGCAACGAATGCGGGGCGGTCGATGAATTGATCGCGCAGCGTTGAATTATTCGTATTGCTTGTCGTGGCGAAGTTGCCCAAGCTGCGGAACAGGTGCGTATAGTCCATTTGATTTGCGTGCATTATTTGTAGTAGCGTTGTGATGAGAGGGGCATCTTGTGCGCTGGCGTGAGTGAGGCCTAGTTTTTGCTGCATCAGCGCCGTGTGGTGTTCGGTATAGGCGGGCGCGTAGGCATCTAAGGCTGCTTCGGCGTCTTGCATCGGGATGATTGGCGCTAAGGCTTGCGCTAAACAAGCGAGGTTCCACAGGCCAATCTGTGGTTGTTGGTCGTAGGCGTAGCGACCGGTTGGGTCGGAGTGGTTGCAGATGTAGCCGGGATCGTAATTTTCCATGAAGCCGAAGGGGCCGTAGTCGAGGGTGAGTCCGAGGATTGACATGTTGTCACTGTTCATGACGCCGTGTGCGAAGCCTAGCGCTTGCCATTTCGCCATTAGGGATGCAGTACGGGTCACCACTTCATTTAAGAAACGCGTGTATTTGTCCTGCGCTTGCATTAAGTGCGGAAAATGTTTAGCGATGACGTAGTCGGCGAGCGTGACGAGCTGTTCGTGTTGCTTGCGATAATAAAATACTTCAAATGAACCAAAGCGCGCGTGCGAAGGTGACAGGCGCGTGATGACGGCGGCTGTTTCAACGCTCTCGCGATAGATTTCATAATTGCTGCCGACGATGCATAGGCCGCGTGTGGTGGGAATGCCCAAGCTGTACATCGCTTCCGAGCACAAATATTCACGGATGCTGGAGCGCAGTACCGCGCGGCCATCGCCTCTGCGGGAAAACGGCGTCGGTCCGGCACCTTTTAGCTGTATATCCCAATGCTCGCCCGCGCGATTGCGCACTTCCCCGAGCAACATGGCGCGGCCATCGCCGAGTTGGGGCACGTAGTGACCGAACTGGTGTCCTGCATAGAGCATCGCTAATGGCTCACTGCCTGGCAGTAAACGGTTGCCTATAAAATATTCGGCGAAATCGTGGCGTTGGGCTTCATCGCAATCCAGGTCAAGCAACCCTGCAGCGCTTGAATTGAAGTTGATCAAATACGGTGCAGGCAGCGGGGTGGGGTTGACGCGTGTGTATAATGAGTTGGGTAGACGGCCGAATGTATTATCAAAATTGAGTTGGTCAAGTTTTGGCATGGACAAAATCCTAGGTTCGATAGCATGCTCCATCTGCCGAATTGAAGGATTATAACAGCCTGCCGTTAGTTATAAATTGCACAAAAAACCTTTAAACCCAGATTTTCCATTAGCCTCGTAGCGAGGGTGCGCAGATTCAGTGCTTTGTGCAGCCGCAGTAGAGGCTAATGGAAAATCTGGGTTAAAGATAAACCTTCACATCTAAGTAGACGTAAAATACAGAGCTAAGTTCATGGTGCATCGGCGCACATTGCCGATAATACTGATTAAGGTTCAGCGTAATTATGTGTAATCTGACGGAGTCGCCGCTGGTCACGGTGCACAGTTCGTCTATCAGCCGGAGAGATATAAACAAGAGGATCGCCCATGCCCAAGAAAACAACCCCCGATAGCGCTAAACTAGATCGCATCGTCGCCGATGCGCAGCGCAACAAGCTGCAACGCGAACTCGGTTATCGCGAGCAATCGTTAAAACTTTATCCCTGGATTTGTGGGCGTTGTACCCGCGAATTCACTCGCGAAAACCTGCGCGAGCTTACGGTTCACCACCGAGACCATAATCACGATAATAATTCTAGTGACGGTAGTAACTGGGAGCTGTTGTGTATTTATTGTCACGACAATGAACACTCGCGGCATCTTGAAGCCGCGGCGCAAGGAACGGTCAAGGCCGATGCCGCTAAACAACGGGCACCTGGCAGCGGGCATAACCCATTTGCGGATCTAAAATCTCTTCTGAAGGGCAAAGACTAGCGATAGGTATGACAGAAACTAGACCTTACGATTTGCTAATAATAGGCGGCGGAATTTCGGGCGCAGCGCTGTTGTATTGCGCGGCTCGTTTCTCCTCGCTTAAACGCATCGCTTTGGTCGAAAAATATTCCTCGATCGCAGCGGTCAATTCCTCAGCGCGCAATAATAGTCAAACCCTCCATTGCGGCGATATCGAGACCAACTACACATTGGATAAAGCGTTGAAGGTGAAGCACGCCGCAGGCATGGTGACTCGTTACGCGGAAGACGCGCCGGATCGTCATCAATTCTTTTTCCAGTACCCCAAGATGGTATTGGCTGTTGGCGACGTAGAAGTGAATAAATTGCACGCTCGTTATGAGCAATTCGCCGCTCATTACCCTGGTATGCGCTGGTTGAATAAGCATGACATCGCGGCGGTGGAACCTCGTGTGGTTGACCACAATGGCTCGCCACGCCAAGAAGAGCTGGGCGCCTGTGCGACGCTCAATGAATACTGTGCTGTCGATTACCGTGCGTTAGCGCAGTCCTTTGTCGACAACGCGCAGCGGCAAAAAAAACAAGTCGCTGTTCATCTGGATTGTAAGGTTGCGGGCATAGAGCATAAAGATGGAATGTTTTCCGTTCCCACTAGTCAAGGCATATTGTCGGCGCGCGCAGTTGTCGTCTCCGCCGGAGGGCATAGCCTGCTCTTCGCTCAACGCATGGGCTATGGCTTGAATTTTTCGGTCTTACCTGTGGCGGGAAGTTTTTACTACACGCCCAAAGTACTGAACGGCAAAGTCTATACAATGCAAAATGATAAGCTGCCCTTTGCTGCGGTGCATGGTGATCCTGATGTGCTGGAGGTGGGCAAAACGCGTTTTGGCCCCACGGCCATAATTTTGCCTATGCTTGAGCGTTATGCGCCCAGTACGATCGGCGATTTTTTGCGCGTTGTGCGTATCGACGGTCATGTCGTGAAAGTGCTGGCGGGCCTTTTTGGTGATGCAGAAATTCGTCGGTATATGCTCAAGAACATGCTTTTTGAAATCCCGATACTGCGTCGGCATTTATTCCTTAAAGATGCGCAAAAAATCGTGCCATCACTGCGCCTAAGCGATTTGCGTTTCGCACGTCACACCGGCGGCATACGCCCTCAACTCATTGATAAAATCAAAGACCAACTGTTATTGGGTGAAGCGAAGATAGACAGCGGCAAAGGCATTATCTTTAACATGACCCCGTCACCGGGCGCTACCAGTTGCTTGGCAAATGCGGAAAAGGATTTGGCGGTAATGGCGAGTTTTCTCGGCGAGAAATTTTATCAAGATCAATTTACCGCTGAGCTAGTCGAGCCAGCTTCGATTCAAACCTAGCGCTTTAAGGCAGACGAAAAATATCTGCTTTAACATTACTTGTTCCGATCTGACGTTCTTTTGCTGTCGAATCGTACACTATTAGAATAGATGGCGGATCAACGTCACCTTGCGAAAACATGGTCATGCCTTCGGCGTGATCTTTGCCCGCGTCTTTTCCGTGTCCGACCGGAATGTGCAGGATGGGTTCAACGGCATCATCGAAGACGAATCTGTCCGCATTCGGCTGCGCACCCCCACGCCACCGATAAACAGTCATTGGTCCATCAAGCCCCATCGTCGGTCCCGCTAAGATAAGCAGGTCAGAACCCTGCACGCATAATTCACGGATCCCTAAACCATCAAGGCGCAGGAAGTGTGTCCGATAGAAACCCTGATCTGGCGCAATTTGTTTGAGCTTCAGTGTCGACGCATCTTGCTCTTCTAATTCCAATTGAATAATCACTGCCCACCCGCGCAACACCGGACCACGTAGTCCAAGAAAAATACGTTCGCCTACAACAGCTAAACCCTCAATGTCGAATCCGTTGTCTTTGCCTGGTATCGAAAGAAATTCACGCAGGTGTTCATCATTTGCCAGATGGTGAGTTAAGTCATTGCCTTTATCATCGCCACGCAATCTGGCTGCGGTGCGGGTTTTGTCGCCCTCAGTGATATTTTTCACCAAAGTATTTGTTTCTTCGGCCAAGGGAATGCGCGCAAGAAGAAAGCGATTGCCATCGGCCGTCACCTTGGCCAATCGGCTCAAATTTTTCTCATTCGAGTATTCTTTGTCTGGCTTAGCTCGCTTTAAACTGTGAGAGCCAACCAGCCAGAGATAGCCGTCTTTGAAGTCGAGGCCTTCCAGATCGGCTTCCTCTATTTTTTCTTTGCCGTTTATGTTGGGCGATGGTGGCAGCGGAAGTTCGAGGAAATCACTCAGTGCAAACTGGGCGTGGTCGCCATATTCATCAGTGAACGGCGAAGTTGCCATATGCGCCGAAAGTCGCTCCAAACTGAGGGTTTCGTCGTTGGTCAGCCACAGTGTGTTGCCCACTTTTACAACGACAGATAAGCCATCGCGTAGCTCTTTGCCCTTACTTAGTGTGTTGAGCTTGGAATTAAATTTTAAGAGAACCGAGCTTGGCATAGGCTTCGTCGCAATTTGCTTTGCTGGACGCGTTAAGCGGGCGCCTGGCGCCTCTTGCAATGTGCTGCAAGGGCGCCTAAGCAGCAGGTGTTGAACTCACTTCGCCTTTTTTACTGTTGCGTCTTGAACAATCAGCGGAAACGTATACCCTCCGCCGAAATCCAGATCGGTTGCGACAACACCGGTGACTATGACTTCGTCACCGATTTGGGCGGTATCTTGGCTTGTCACTGTTAGGTCATTGGTGCCTTCTTTACCCGTGCCATCTTGAAGGTGAAGGAAGTTTTTCTTCATTACACCGTTGGTAACTTTGGCTACTTTGCCTTTGATCTGGACTTGCTTGCCGTTGAGTTGGGCTTTTTCAGCAAACAAGGCTTCGATAGACTTTTGCACAGGGCTGGCGGCTAGGGCAGAAGTGGCGCTGATTAATGTGGCAGTGAGTGCCAGCATCATGGCTTTTTTTGTGAACATGACGATTCTCCAGGATAGTATTTTTAACAGGGATAGTGAGGCGCGAGCCTGTGCTTAAGGTACCCGATTTTTTGGGTGTTGGATATGCTTAGCTATAGCGGCAAAACATTAGATTAGCTTGCCTTTTGCGAGCTTGGGTAAGTCGCCCATTTGACCTGTCGCACGTTGCATAATGAGGCATTTGACGGGGCTGATAGCGTTCATCAACGTCATGCCCACGTTACGGGCGAAATTTGCCGGTGGCAAGGAACTGCTAAATAGACGTTTAAAGCCATCAAGCACCCCTAGAGTGAGCAAATTGTCGCCTTTGCGCCAACGTTCATAGCGTCGCAATACGCTGATGTCGGCGAAGTTTTTGCCTGCCTTATGAGCGTCTCCGATTACTTCAGCCAGCGTTGCGGCGTCGAGTAGACCGAGATTTATGCCTTGACCGGCTAAAGGGTGCACGGTGTGTGCGGCATCGCCGACTAGCGCGACATGCTCGTCGATATAGCGTTGTGCGTGCTGCAAGATCAAAGGGAAAGAAAGGCGTGGGCCGACTGACTCAATGTGCCCGAGTTTGTGGTCAAAGGCATGGGCAAGCTCGGCGCAGAAAGTGACGTCATCAAGTGCGAGCAAGCTTTGCGCTCGTTCAAGTGTGGCTGACCAAACGATGGAGCATAGTCCATCGTTAAGTGGCAAAAAGGCCAACGGGCCGCTCGGCAAGAAGCGTTGCCACGCAGTTTCGCGATGTGGTAACTCGGTTTTTACTGTCGCGACCAGTGCGCGCTGGTCATACTCCCAGCCTAAGGTATCTATGTTTAGCGTTTTACGCACCAAGGATTGGTTGCCGTCAGCGCCCACCACCAAACGTGCCTCCAACACTTCGCCATTATTTAAGCTTAGCGTCACGCCCTTGTTATGACGTTCAAGATTCGTCATGGTGGCGGGGCACAACCATTCTATGTTTTCTGCCATCGGTAATCGTTCGACCAACGCGGCATGAAGAACGCGATTTTCGGCAATGTAGCCCAGCGTGCCTTCCCCGATCTCTGCGCTGTCGAAATGGATCGCGCCTGGACCGCTGGAATCCCAGACGTGCATTTCGCGAAAAGGACTGATGCGCTGCGCGACAATGCCTGGCCAAACATCGAGCGCCATGAATATGCGCTGCGAGGCGTGTGTGATGGCGAATACGCGGTTATCAACACTGTCTGCGGGCCAGTCTTTTGTAGGGACTGCGGATTCAATTAGGGCAATGCGCAGGCCGCTGGTATTGAGCGCCAACGCCAGAGTGGCGCCGACGACACCGCCGCCGACGATTGCGATATCAACGCGATTCATGACAATCGCTCGGTTGTCCGACTAGACAGTTCATTCAATTTCACAAATCTAAACCCCGCGCCAAGCGCGGCAATTTTCCCGTTAAACCCATCGTTTGACGCGTTAAAGCACGTTTCAGCGGGGGCAGTATGTCGATAGTTATCATCGCCACATTGCGCGCCAATGCTAGCGGCATAAAGCTATTTGAAAACATCTTTATCAAGCCATCGGTTAACGACACTACGCGCGCATGATCGCTCGCTCGCCATTCGGCATAGGCCGCTAAGACTCCAGCTCCGCCTGGGTCACGGCCATCTTTTACGGTATCAATGATGATCTGAGCCAATACCGCGACGTCGCGCAATCCGAGATTGAAACCTTGGCCAGCAACAGGATGTAGCGTATGCGCTGCATTACCAATGAGCGCCACGCGCGGGATCACTTGTGTGTCGGCGCGAATTAATTGTAAGGGGTATGCTTTGCGCGCCCCAAGTTGCATAACCTTGCCTAAACGCAAGCCAAAATAGTGTCTGAGGCCAGTAATAAATTCTGCGTCGGGTGCTGCGATCAGGCGTGCGGCTTTCTCAGGGGTGGTCGTCCAAACCAAAGAGCAACGATCGTCACTCAAGGGTAAAACGGCAAGCGGGCCGTCCTCGGTGAAGCGCTCGTAAGCGACCTGCCGATGCGAATGCTCGAAGCGAAGGTTGGCGACCATGGCGACTTGTTCATAGCTATGTCGCGTCACGCGAACGCCAAGCTTGTCGCGCACGGTCGAGTCACCGCCATCGGCGGCGATTAACAAGCGCGTGGTAATGTCAGTCGTCCGCGTACCTTGTTTAATCTTTAAGGCCACATGTTGTTGCGTAATAGAGGCATCGAGTAATTGCGCTGGGCAAAGAATTTGCGTATGCGGCAGAGCGTTAAGCTGGGTGGCTAATACGTTTCCCAGTATGCGATTTTCGATCACATAGCCAAGCGCATCAACCCCCTGCGCTGCAGCATGCATACGTGTAACACCGAAATGGCCGCGATCCGATACATGAATGTGTTGGATTGCCGTGGCCGAGGCTTGCATCTTATCCCACAGATCTAAACTTTCAAAAATTCGTTGCGTGCCATAAGACAAAGCAACGCTGCGATCATCAAAGCTCGGCTGTGTATGCGAGCGAAACGGCGTCGCCTCGACCAGAGCAGTTTTTATGGGCTGATGGCCGAGCGCATACGCAAGGCTCGCGCCGACCATGCCACCGCCGACGATGACTACGTCGTAGGCAGTGTCGCTCATTGCCGTGCCATCAATGCTTCGATGTCGTCAATAGTTTTGGGCGCCTCGCGGGAGAGTACTTCATTGCCGGTGCGCGTCACTAACACATCGTCTTCGATGCGAATGCCAATGTTCCACCATTTCTTTGCAACGCCGGGGCTACCTTCAGGAATATATAATCCTGGTTCCACTGTCATGACCATGCCCGGTTCCAGCAGTCGCCACTTACCGTCGATTTTGTATTCGCCGACGTCATGGACGTCCATGCCTAACCAATGGCCTGTGCGGTGAATGTAAAAACGCCGGTAGGCGCTGGCTTTAATTAAATCCTGCGGTTTGCCTTTAAGCAAACCCAATTCCACCATGCCTTTGGTCAGCACTTTCACCGCAGCATCATGAGGGTCATTCCAATGGTTGCCCGGTTTGACTTTATCTATTGCGGCCAGCTGTGCAGCAAGAACGACTTCATAAGCGTCGCGCTGTGCTGGGCTAAATTTTCCGTTTACGGGGAAGGTGCGCGTGATGTCTGAGGCGTAATACTCAAACTCCGCGCCCGCATCGATGAGGACCAAATTGCCTTTTTCCAACTTGTCGTTATTCTCGCGGTAATGCAAGGTACATCCATTGGCTCCGCCGCCAACAATAGACTCGTAAGCGGGTTGTCGAGCGCCACGGCGCACAAATTCATGCAGCAACTCGGCTTCAAGTTGGTACTCCATCATATCGGCGTGGCATGTCTGCATTGCTCGGCGATGGGCGGCTGCGGCAATCCGAGCCGCTTGGCGCATGGTGCTAATTTCTGCGGGACTTTTGAATAGGCGCATCTCGTGCAGTAAATAATCGAGCGCAATCAATTCGCCAGGGGCCTGAATGCCAGAACGCGATTTTTTTTGCACTTCACCGCGCCATTGCAGTATAGCCTGGTCAATTTCAGGATCTTTCCCAAGGGCATAAAAAATGCGTTTTTTATTTTCCAGTAGGCCTGGGAGAATTTCATCAATGTCAGTGATTGGAAAGGCATCGTGCGCGCCGTAAATTTCACGCGCACCGTCTAAGCCCGCGCGGCGACCTGTCCAAGTCTCCATTTCCGGATCGCGCTCACGGCAAAATAACAGGAACTGGCCTTGGCGACGGCCAGGCACGAATACGGCCACTGCTTCTGGTTCTGCAAAACCTGTTAGATAGAAAAAATCACTGTCGGGCCGGTACGCGTACTCGGCGTCGCGATTACGAATTGCCACGGGCGCGGTGGCGACTACCGCCACACTGTCAGAGCCAATGAGGGATGCAAGGCGCGCGCGTCTTTTGGCAAACTCTGCGGCTTGAACGGTTAACGTCGTCATCAATGCAGAACACGTTGTTCAGGTGAGATGCCTTGGTCTTTGCACAATTCGGTATGAACGAGCAACACACCCATGCGCACGTATTCAGTCACTTCAAAGTAAGCGGTTTCGTCTTCTTCAGTGCCTTCGGGCTCCTGCTGACCTAAGCGCGAGATCTCGACGAGGTCGCGAATGAGCTCGCTCGCCTCGGGGGGTAGCAGGTCAAAGTCGTTGATGCCTCCGGCGCTGAGGCCCAGCACAAAGCCTTGACACCACATGGCGAGCAATTCGGCACGCATAATAAGTGGTTCATCGTCATCTGGAAGCAGTAAATTGAAGCCGAAGTGAGGATCCTGCAGTTGCCGAACGGTTTCGCTATGCAGAGTGAACAGTTGTGTTGTCTCTTCTTGAGACAATTCGGCAAGTTGGGTGGCTGCGTCAGCGGATGAAGTGCTATCGCTGGGTAATAACACTCGCGATACCCAGGACGCCATCTCGAAGTCGTCGGCAGCGCATAAAAAACCGCTCAATGCGCCGTGGCATTCAGCGGGTTCTAGCGCTAAACCGAGCCTATCCAGAACGGCAGTAATTTGATCGTAGCTAGGCAGTGAATTATTTTGAGTCATGACTTTGCACTCTGCATCATAATAGAAATGGTAATGGTAACATTGCATTATTCGTCTGAATACTTAAACCTAGTGCTGCAGTGAAGCACTAGCGCGTATAATCTTTTTAATATTCGTTGACCGTTGCGATGCGCGCCTCTAAGATTCTCAAAATATGAAAGCTAGTCAAGTTATCCCTCTCAAAGATTCTACCGATCAGGATTTAAAAAACCTTGAATTCTGTATTGAAGAATTGGTGCGCATTTGCGAGCGTTTGAAAAACGAAAACACCGCGCTGAGAAATCAGCACCAAGCATTGTTGGCGGAACGCGCTAAACTAATTGAAAAGACCGAACTGGCGCAATTGAAAATCGAGGCTATAGTGACACGGTTAGATGCAATGGAGCACGTCCATGACAACTGAAACCATTCCGGTTGTTGTCCATATATTGGACAAAGAATATCGCATAGCCTGCCCAAGACAGGAGCGCGAGGCGCTGCTGAATTCTGCCGCGTACCTCAACGATAAGATGCGCGATCTGCGCGATAGCGGTAAAGTCGCTGGTGCGGATCGTGTTGCGGTGATGGTCGCGTTGAATATAGTTAACGATTTATTTAAATGTCGATCCGAACAAGAAAGCCATGCCTCACAGGTTGCAAGTCGCATCAAAATTCTGCAAAACAAGGTCGATACGGCGCTCAACATTGGGCGACAAATTGAGTTATAATAAGCCTTGCTTAGACGGAACAGTTTGTTCGCGGTCTAAGCAATGTTAGATCCTTTTTCGATTTGACATTCTCTGTGCTTGCTCGTCAGTGGGCTGGGTTTCTCTTGAGCCTAAATAGTAATTTTCGGAACGAGTCTGTCGGTTGTGGTGTGCATGTCCGCTCGACGGAAAGCCTGATACACCGCGTCAAGTTCCTTCTTAGTCCTTGGTCTCAAGGGCGAAGGTTCACAACGGCAAGCGCGGAGAATGTCCCCTATCATTTCGTTCTAACTGGCTGCAAGCCAGTGGTTTTTCACCGGTAGTTGGGATGGTACTCGCCGACCAACAGGCTTTGCGTAAACAACTGCGTGCAAGCCGCCGTCAACTCTCCTCCGTTCAACGCAAACAATTCAACCACCTTATCGCCCAGCATATTTTTCTATCCGCCACGTTTCTTCGGGCAAAGAATATTGCGTGTTACCTGCCTATCGTTCGAGATGGAGAGGTAGACTTATCGGCGGTGATTCGTGCTATTTGGGCGACTAAGAAGAGCTGCTACTTGCCGGTTTTGAAGCGCATTGGCAGTGGCGAGCGTCTTTGGTTCGCGCGTTACGACCGTCACACACCGTTGGAGATCAATCGATTCGGCATATTGGAACCCGTCGCATCAGGTCGAATGCTGTTAAAGGGCGGCCAACTTGATCTCGTGCTTGCGCCGTTAGTAGGATTCGATGAGCAGGGCAATCGGATTGGAATGGGGGGTGGTTTTTATGATCGTAGTTTTTCCAATCTGCGTTATCGTCAGCATTGGCGTAAACCGCGTTTACTGGGCGTGGCCTACGAATGTCAAAAAGCGCCTACCATCGTGCCTAACCCGTGGGATGTGGCGCTGGACGCCGTGGTGACGGAAGCAGCCATCTACTTTGGAAAGCAGCGATGAACTATTGGTTAATGAAATCCGAGCCCGATTCTTTTGGTATCGACGACTTGGCGAAGAAGCCTAAGCAAACCGATCGCTGGGAAGGTGTGCGCAATTTTCAAGTGCGTAACATGCTTCGTGATCAGATCAAGCGCGGCGATCTGGCCTTCTTTTATCATTCCAGTTGCAAGGTTCCGGGCATCGCTGGCGTTGTAGAAGTTACCACCGACGGCTACCCCGATCCTACGGCATTAAACCCCGAGAGCCGTTACTACGACCCGCATAGCGCTGCGGATGTGCCTCGCTGGTTTATGGTGGATGTGCGCCTCATTAAAAAATTCCCTCACTTCATTACCCTTTCTGCGCTTCGGCAATATCCACAGTTAAGTGACATGCTGTTGCTAAAAAAAGGCAGCCGCTTGTCGATCACGCCGGTCACGCTACAACAGTGGCATTTCATCGTGTCGCTTAAACAATAGCGGCAGCGAGCCTAAATTGTCTTAGTCCGACTCTACCCACGCAATCTTGGCCAAAGCAGTAATTTTCAAAACTTAGTTCAGTGTGCGAATGAATGCCAAACAAATACATGTGATTAGAGATGTCTCGAAAATATTGCGTGTTAATTAGCGTGGTGTTTCGATCGTCTAGATGGTTGAATTGGCAGCGTTGAGATTTTTGTGAAACATTCTTTCCCTTCAATTTGGCGCTCCTTTAGGCTAAATTAAAAATAAAGTTAAAGTCTGAGTAGCTAACGCACGATATTACCTAGTGAAAATCTCTGTGGAATTAAATGTAATCTTGTTTATACTACAGCGGGAAGTTTCTTCACCTACTTTGGAGGATTTGTAATGGCCGTTAAAAAAGCCGTAGTGAAAAAGAAAGTCGTCGCTAAGAAAATTGCGCCGAAGAAAAAGGTAGTTAAGAAAGCTGCACCCAAGAAAACTGTTGCTGTTAAAAAGGCACCAGTAACGAAAAAAGTTGCTGTGAAGAAAAAAGTAGCAGCAAAGAAAGTCGCGCCGAAAAAGAAAGTCGCTGTAAAAAAGAAGGCACGCGTTGCTTAATCAGCAATAGGTGGAAAAGGCCTGCTATAGCAGGCCTTTTCATATACCTCTCGAATGCGTGAAATGCTTTTACTAGCTGAGAAACAATTTGTAAGCGGGATTAGTGGTTTCGTCGCAATAGACGTAATGCAGATCATCAAGGAAAGTTTGGAATTCTTGTTTGTCTTCGTCAGGGACTTGAATGCCAACTAAGACGCGACCATAAGCCGCGCCATGATTGCGGTAGTGGAACAGGCTGATATTCCAGCGTTCTCCCATCGTCGTTAAGAACCGTAGCAGTGCTCCTGGCCTTTCAGGGAATTCAAAACGGTACACAACCTCGTGATCAACCGATAGTGCTTTGCCGCCAACCATATGGCGGACGTGCAGCTTGGCCATTTCGTTGTCGGTAAGATCGACTACTGGATAACCAGCTTTAAGCAGGCAATCCGTTATCTCCTCTTTTTCTGCCACGCCACGACGTAAGCGAATGCCGACAAAGACCTTCGCTTCACTAGTATCGGAATAACGGTAATTAAATTCGGTAACGCTGCGATGTCCAATCACGTCGCAGAACACGCGGAAACTGCCGGGCCGTTCTGGTATCGACACAGCCAAAATGGCTTCGGTTTTTTCGCCGACTTCGGCGCGTTCGGAGATGTGGCGCAAGCGGTCAAAATTTACATTGGCGCCACTGTCGATCGCGACTAAGTTTGCATCACGCAGATTTTCTCGCTCTACATAAAGTTTCAGCCCCGCGACGGCGAGAGCGCCTGCCGGTTCGGCAATTGAGCGGGTATCGTCAAATATATCCTTGATCGCGGCGCATATCTCATCCGTCGAGACCAGCAAGATTTCATCTACGCATTGTTGGGCTATGCGAAACGGCTCCTCACCGGCTTGGCGCACGGCGACGCCATCGGCAAATATGCCAACTTGATCCAGTACCACCCGTTTGCCTTCCGCAAGCGCGCGATACATCGAAGGTGCGTCGCTAGGTTCAACACCGATGATTTTTATCTTAGGGAAAAGATATTTGACGTAAGCTGAGATGCCAGCGATCAAACCTCCACCACCAACCGGAATAAATATTGCGTGGAGACTGTCGCCGCCCGCTTGACGTAAGATCTCCATCGCAATGGTGCCTTGGCCTGCGATCACATCCGGGTCGTCATAGGGATGCACGAACGTCATCAGGTCGCGTTTGGAGAGTTCCAAGGCGTGTTGATACGCTTCGTCATAGGCGTCGCCGTGGAGGATAATGTTAGCGCCGAAATTGCGCACGGAATGGATTTTGATATCCGGCGTGGTTTTTGGCATGACAATCAGCGCGCGGATGCCAAGTCGTTGCGCGGCCAAGGCGACGCCTTGGGCATGATTGCCCGCAGAGGCGGTAATTACACCATTGCGTTTAGCAGCGTCCGGCAAGTTAGCAATTTTGTTATAGGCGCCGCGCAGCTTAAAGGAGAAGACTGGCTGCAAGTCCTCGCGTTTGAGCAATATGTTATTGCCAAAGCGATTGGAGAGATTCGCCATTACATCTAGCGGACTTTCAATTGCGACGTCGTAAACCTTGGCTTTGAGAATTTTTTCGATATAACGTGAGGGCATGCGCATAAATTAGCAGTTTGGGGTGAGCCTGCCTAGTATTAGGCAAAGAATACCTCGAATTCGATGACTTATTTGACTGCGAACGGTATGCTAAATGGTTTGTGAGCCCAGATTGCGCGGAGGTTTAACGAGAAATCGGGCGAAAGCGTTTTTTAAATACTAATTCATGGAGACAACAAAACAATGAGTCTAGACGCGGCAAAGAAGGCGGCGGCGGAAGCAGCGTTAGATTATATCGAAGCGGGCGTGATTGTAGGCGTGGGAACCGGTTCTACGGCTAACTTTTTTATTGATGCCTTAGCGCGTATTAAACATAAGATCGATGGCACTGTTGCTAGTTCCGATGCGTCCGCAGAAAGATTGAAGCGTCATGGCATCCCAGTGTTAGACCTCAACAGCGCCAATGAAGTGGCCGTCTATGTAGATGGCGCCGATGAAGCGACCAAATATTTGCACCTTATTAAAGGCGGCGGCGGCGCCTTGACCCGCGAGAAAATTGTCGCGGCCGCTAGTAGAAAATTTGTTTGCATCGCGGATGAATCGAAGCTTGTCGACGTGCTAGGCAAGTTTCCTCTGCCGATCGAGGTCATACCAATGGCCCGCAGCTATGTTGCTCGCGAGATGGTGAAGTTGGGCGGTAGTCCGGTTTATCGTCAGGGCTTTAAAACAGACAATGGCAATGTCATTCTTGATGTTCACGGCTTAACTATCATGGAGCCTTCTAAGCTCGAGGCACAGTTAAATAATATTGCGGGCGTGGTAACGAATGGTATATTTGCCATTCGGCCTGCGGATGTTTTATTGCTGGGCTCTGCACAAGGGGTGAGGACGATAAGCTAGTTGCCGTTCATTGGGGCCAAACATGCCAATCCCACGTATCTTTATTGTTATAGGTTTAGTGTTAATTCTGCTGGGCTTGTTGTGGCCGTGGTTGGACAAATTGGGCCTTGGTCGGCTACCAGGCGATGTGGCAGTACATCGCGATAACGTGCATTTTTATTTTCCGATAACGACGTCCATTGTGATTAGCATTGTGGTTACGTTATTGTTCTGGCTGCTCCGCAAATAGGCGTATTTTTTGCCTAATTTAAATGGACTTCTCTTATATGCTCGCTCAACGGTGTCATAGATAAAAATGATGAAAGTTTCCCTCGCAACGTTACAACACCTTGAGCCTATATCAACGCTTTCCAACGAGCAGATACAAGATCTTGCTGAGCAAACGCTGATTGAGCGTATTGCTGAGGGAGTGCAGCTGTTTAAGGAAGGGGATAATGATAAGAAGGCAGTCTATCTCCTTTCCGGTAATGTGCTGTTGACCTCGGAACATGGTGACAAGCAAACCCTCTCTGGGTCAGCCGAGGGTGCGCGTCGGCCCCTGGCGGCAGGGCAACCACGCCGCGCCAGTGCAGTTACGCTCTCTGCGGTCGAAATTATTCGTATTGATAATGATTTGCTCGACTCCATGATGACGTGGAGCCAATTCGCTAATATCGAGTCGGAAGTGGTGATGAGCGAAGAAGGGATTATTACCATTGATAAAGGCAGTTGGCTGAAGGTGATGTATCGCTCGCCGACGTTTAAAAATCTGCCGCTCGCGAATATTGAAAAATTGCTCGACCGCATGGATCCGGTGAGAGTCAAGGCTGGCGAAGTGATCATTCGTCAGGGTGATGTCGGTGATTATTTCTATATGATCCAAGAAGGCAATGCCTTGGTTACGCGCCAAGCAGACGACGAGGTCGAACTCGCGGAATTAATCGAAGGCAGTAGTTTTGGTGAAGCGGCGTTAATTTCAGACCGGCCGCGTAACGCTACTGTTTCTATGATGTCGGAAGGCGTGTTATTGCGGCTGTCGAAAGACGATTTTAATACATTACTTAAAGAGCCAATGCTACAGTGGATAAGCTTTGAGCGAGCTAAGGCCAAAGTCGGCCCAAAAGTGCGTTGGCTGGACGTGCGGCTTGCTTCGGAATTCGCGCATGCGCATTTGGCTGATGCCTTAAATGTTCCCTTGCCGGACCTTCATCGCAGATCGCGCGAGATGGATCGCAGCGTCTCTTATATTTGTTATTGTGACTCAGGACGGCGGAGTTCGGCTGCCGTTTTTATTCTCAAACAATACGGATTGGAGGCGGAAGTATTGCAGGGAGGGATGCAGACCGTCAGTGATAGCGAATTGGTAAAAGGCGCGTGAGCGCCTTTTGACCCTACCCTGGACATGCCGGACTCAGTGCGTTAAAGTCTAAGTATGACTCTGCACGCTCAAGAAATACCTCCTGACTTTCCTCCGGAATATCCGCCCCCCGATGTATCCCCAGAAATTCCTGACGACGTGCCTTGGGAATCCCCATATCAACCGCCGCAAGAAACGCCTCCCGACTCGCCTGTCGAAATTCCACCGTCACCAGGGTTTTAGCATAGTGTTCAGGAGTATACTACAATATTAGTGTGGTTTTTTACTAAGGCGGAAATCGAATCTCGGAAAAGGTAAGGAGGAACGAATCATGGACGAAACAAGGCGCTGGCAAGACTGGGCTAATATGGTGTTGGGTGTGTGGCTTTTCTTCGTCTTGTGACAGTACCGCTACAAACACGAGCGGGTGCGCGTTGCTAAAAGCTATTCATCAAGTTGGATTAAATCCAAGAGTCCACGGAGGGGAATTTGTAGCCATTCGGGTCTATTGTCCAACTCATAACAAAGTTCGTAACATAGTTTTTCCATGACGAATAGTCGAATGAGTGCGTTACGTGAGTCTTCGTCGCTGACATAAAAATTTTCGTTTTTGCTGTGGTCGTTATAGCCCTCTAAAAAAGCGTGGCTGGATAGCTGTTGCCAGCTTTCGGCAAATGGCTTGAGTGTGATCAAATCGTTAGGGCGTTCTGTGGTGAGCCGTATAAGTGCGGCGTTAGCAGCGTAGTCGAAAGAACGCAGCATTCCAGCAATGTCGCGCAGCGGGCTGTGTTTTTCGCGTCGCTGCGGGAATTCTTTCGCCGGCTCGCCTTCAAGATCGATGATGAAGAGGTCATTCTTAACGATCAGAATCTGACCTAGGTGATAATCACCGTGAACACGAATTTTCACGCTCGTTATTTTATTCAACGCACTGTTGGGAAGTTGCTGGTGCAGGGCTGGGCGTTTTTTTATTAGCTGTTGTAGGGTGCTAAATAGCGGATGTGATGTATCCAGTTCGGCTAGCCTTGTGAAGGCACTATCAACCTGCTTCATGGAGCTAGTAATCCAGCTATCAATATCTTTTGACGATATTTGTTCCGGTTCGAACGCGCTATTGCCAGTCGGTTTAGCTAATGCTTGATGGAACTCCCCAGTGCGCTGGCCGAGTAAGCGTATCAGTTGGAGATAGGCTGCGTGAATGTCTGTGGCTGACGTGCTTCGGATATCTGGGGTTTGCGCTAAGCAGTTTTCGAAGAATCTTTCCAGGTAGTCTATGGTATAGGTCCAAGCATCGCCTTGATTGTCGGAAAATTTCTGCAGAATCGCTAAGGTGGCTGAGGAGCCATCGGCGTGGCGAATTTCTACGCCGCCCGCGACCGGCACGATATGCCCAAAGGGCGATTGTTCGGTTAAAAAAAGGCCCATTTCGAGTTCTGGGTTAAGCCCTTCGCGCACTCGGCGGTAAACTTTAAGAAACGCGGTATCGCCCAAAATCACGCCGGTATTGGTGCCTTCGTTGCTGGGATGTTGCAGCGGCAGTCCGTTGCAGACCTCGGCGTTAAGATCGGAGAAGGCTTTAGTCGAAAAGAAATCGACCTCAACCCCCTCTGACGACAGCTTTAGATTGTTAGCGATAGCTTGTACAAGTGAGCCGCAGAAGCGCTCGTCGGTAAAGGCGTCGCGAATTACCCCTATTCTGCCTCGCTGACGTACTCGCGCGAGCGTCGAATGAAGAAGGCCATGAATTTTTTCCTCGGTTTCTTCCCAGGCTAAAGTAAGCGGAACAAAATATTTCTGCGCTGGGTGATTGCCTTTGAAATGCACCACGAGCCACAGTAATAAACCAGCAGCTTTGCTGTCGATCCAATTTATGGGATGTTGCAATTCGATGCGCTCGATGAATTGCGTCTTGGCGCTGAACCAACGTTGCGATGCCAAATAAACAGGAAGTACTTCTTGTTCGAGTTGCTTGCGCAATTTTTCCGCGAGCAATCGACGCGATGGATCGACTTCCTCAGGAAAAAAGCTGCGCCAGCCTTCAAACAGCACTAGTAGCGGCAATTCATTCGGAGGAATGCGCTCTTCATGCCAAGGCGCAAGTTCATTTGCGGTAGCAAGTAAAAACCAGTAAACACCGTGGCTGGAGAGCGTTAAAAAATACGGCAACTCGCCAATCGGCGGAAATGCAGTGCGGCCCATCATTTCAATGGGCACTCGGCCGCTGTAGCGTGATAAATCGAGTTCCACGGGTTGTGCTGTGCGCGATAAATTGGCAACGCACAAAATATATTCGTCTTGATAGTGACGCAAGTAGGCGATTATTTTTCGATTTCGCGGATGTAGAAACTCCAAGCTACCTCGACCAAACGCTTTGTACGCTTTGCGTATGGCGATCATGCGCTTCATCCAGTTTAATAAAGATGAAGGGTCACGATTTTGCGCCTCCACATTGACTGACTCATACCCATAGATCGGATCCATGATGACCGGGAGAAAAAGACGTTGCGGGTCGGCTTTCGAGAATCCGCCACTGCGATCAGGACTCCACTGCATGGGTGTGCGTACGCCGTTTCGATCTCCTAAATAGACGTTGTCGCCCATGCCTATTTCATCGCCATAATAAATAATGGGTGAGCCTGGCATGGACATTAACAAGCTATTCATCAGCTTAATCTTGTCTGGGTCGTTGTTCATGAGCGGGGCTAAGCGTCGCCGTATCCCAATATTCAAACGCATGCGTGGATCATTTGCATACATCTCATACATATAGTCGCGTTCACGACTAGTGACCATCTCAAGCGTCAGCTCATCGTGATTACGCAAAAATATGGCCCACTGGCAATTGTCCGGGATTTCCGGTGTTTGGCCCATAATTTCAACCACAGGATGACGGTCTTCCTGTGCCACGGCCATGTACATACGAGGCATCAATGGGAAATGATAGGCCATATGGCATTCGTCGCCCTCGCCGAAATAGTCTCTAACGTCTTCCGGCCACTGGTTCGCCTCAGCAAGAAAAACGCGACTGGAATAGTGGGCATCGACGACCGCGCGCATTTGCCTTATTACTGCGTGCGTTTCGGCCAAATTCTCATTGGTGGTGCCTTCGCGTACACACAAATACGGAATGGCATCAAGGCGTAGACCATCGACCCCAAGGTCTAACCAAAAACGCATTACGCGAATGATGGCCTTCACTACTTCCGGGTTATTATGATTCAGATCTGGCTGATGGGAAAAAAAGCGGTGCCAGTAGTAGGCTTTGGCGACATCATCCCACGCCCAATTTGAATTTTCCGTGTCGGTGAAAATAATCCGCGTTTCCTGGAATTTTTTTACGGTGTCGCTCCAAACATAAAAATCACGTTTTGCAGAGCCGTAAGGGGCGCGCCGTGCGGCCTGGAACCATGGATGCTGATCGGAGGTGTGATTAATAATAAGCTCAGTGATGATTTTTATTCCGCGACGGTGCGCTTCTCTAACAAATTCACGAAAATCTCGTCGGCTGCCATAGGCGGGATAGATATTGCGGTAGTCGCTGATGTCATAGCCATCATCGCGCATTGGCGATGGATAGAAGGGCAACAGCCAAATGGTGTTGACGCCTAAATCAGCAATATAGTCGAGCTTTGCGGTAAGGCCAGGATAGTCGCCGACGCCATCGTTGTTGCTGTCAAAAAATGCTTTGACGTGTAGCTCGTAGATGATGGAGTCTTTGTACCAAAGTGGGTCATCACCGTCATCGATATCTTTTTGTACAACCATCGCACTCCCGTACTTCAGGTGAAATATTCAAAATCCTGTTCCGATCGAATGCGGTGCTTTATGCGAAAAATATGGGCTTCGATAGTGGCGCGTCTTCTGCCTTCACTCACCTCCATCGAATTGCTCCTCATCATCGAAACGTAAGTCGCAGTGAGCCACCTCTACGCATAATTTAGGGCGAAGAATGTATTTCCTAGAAGGTTAGCCAACTATTCTGCAAACTCAACTGGCACGGGTACCTATCAGAGCGGGGGTATACGCTGGGACTTATAGTGGAATAAATATCTGGCAAAGTTGGCGTTGGCAATGTTAATAGTAGTTGAGCGTCGAGAAAAAGCGAAATGACGGACAGAGTCGATGCAACGAAAAAGCGACAGCAGCGAATTGAGTTTGGCGTAATCTCAAGCGACATTCGGTGTTTTTTCGTAAGAGTGCTGCAGATAAGCGGTTCAGCTATCCATGCTGCGTTCAGGGACGGTCGAGCCAAAGTGAAACAAGCCGCGTTCAACCCAGATTTTCCATTAGCCTCGTAGCGAGGGTGCGCAAGGTGCTGAAGATGAGTGAGAAAAGAAGAAAAACAGTCGGAGGCGTAGTCCCTCTACGGTGACAGACTGTTTTTCTTCTTTTCTCGCGCAGATTCAGCGCTTTGTGCGACCGCAGTAGAGTGCTAATGGAAAATCTGGGTTCAACTAACGCGGCAAAGCATTGTAGAGTATGGAACGATGGCCAAATCTATTTATGTGGGAAACTTGCCGTTTAATGCAACAGAAGAAGACGTTAAAACTCTGTTCAGCCAATACGGTACAGTTCGTAGTATAAAACTGATTACTGATCGAGACACGGGAAGACCCCGTGGTTTTGGCTTTGTGGAAATGGATCCCGAGGCCATGGCGGCTGCCATTGAGAAAATCAATGGACAGGAATTCCATGGCCGCACGTTGCGTGTTAATGAGGCGCAGGAGAGGGCAGGCGACGTCGGACATAGGCATCGTTAGCAGCAAAGATTTTATCCGGCGCGCGCGAAATATTAATCTGTCAGGCGCAAGTTGATGTAGTCACGCCACTAATAAACTATTAATATATTTTTTGCTTTCCCATCGTACATATTTTAAATGAAAGTGCTTTAACCCATGGGCACCACCTCTCTTATTAAGCTCTACCCACCCCCCAACGTAAGCCACTCTTTGGACGGTGTTTATCTTGATCATGACATCAGGAGTTTAGCGCCGCCCGGACAGACGTATGTCTATACCAACTTCATCGTAAGCCTGGATGGCCGTATTTCGGAAACAGATCCTGACACCGGAGTGCGTCAAGTGCCTAGCGCAATGACCAATGACCACGACCTAAAATTGTTCGCTGAATTGGCCGCGCAATCTGATGTTTTGCTTACCAGCGCACGCCACTTGCGTGCAGCAGCAGCCGGCAAATATCTCAATTTGCTTATGCTCGACGATGCGCTTATTGAATGGCGTAAGGATCAAGGACTGGTGCCGCAACCCCGGATTGCAGTGGTCGGTCAGTCGCTAGATTTTCCCCTCGAACGGCTGGCTGATGATCTCAAAGCACGCTTGCTGATTATTACCACCCAGGACGCTCCGAGTCATCGGCTTGAAGCGTTGGTCCGAGAGGGCATTGAGGTAACGATTGCAGCGGAAGGGCAGAGCATGACTGGGCGCGCAATAGTAGATGTTCTCGTGACGCATCAGTTTTATCATGTGTACTCAATTGCCGGCCCCAAGCTATTTCGCACATTACTTGAAGCCAAGCAGTTGCACCGACTGTATCTTACGCTCGCGCCGATGCTCATTGGGGGGGATGGCGATAGTTTGATGGTCGGCCCGCGTTGTAATCCGCCGCATGGCTTTCGCTTGGTTGAACTGTATTTTGATCCGCAAACCCCGCCGAGTACGGGGCAGCTATTTGCAACTTTCGAACCTGATATATCTGATCATATATAGAAGTCAATTTTGGTGTTAAAAAGACAAAAAAAACGGGGATCCTAGGATCCCCGTTTTTTCATACGCAGTTAATATTAAGGATTCAGGTATATATAGCCGCGATATTGGAAGTCTACGATACCGCTTACTCCTGAGGGAATCATGTTAACGCCCGGTATCAAATCAACAGTTAGGTAGCCGTTGGATTTCATGGTGTTCTGGCACATGACAATCGTTACGCCTTTGCTCAACATAGCCAAGACCGATGCTTTGGCGGGGTTTGGCTCAAACACATCGGGTTTCGTGCCATGCAGTCTGTCGAAGGCTTCGTCTGTTAACCACCAACGGGCGCCTGCAGCATAGCCAATGGCGACTACTTCGATGTCCTTGCCAGCTTCCATCCCGTACATGTCGACATAGTTGTCTACTAAATTGAAGATGTTACCCACTTGGCGAGCCTTGCCTGCTTTGGCATTCCAGTCGGCGGAGTTAACAGAGACCACGGCTTTGACGTTTTCGCGGTGGGCTAAGCATGTGGTCATTGCGCTGGTCGAGGTGCCATCCAAGGCTGCACCATACTTAGCATCAATCGCTGCTGTCGTGGCATCTGGGCAAGTGTCCCCGGCAAAGGCATTAACAGCGGTGAGCGACAGTAAGCAGGAAGCTAATAACGTCTTGGAAAAATGCTTCATTCTTCAATTCCTCTATCAGGGTTTTTCGGATTCGTTGTGAGCGGGTAAAAACACTCAAGGCACGGTTCAAACACTATCACGGCTTTTTGCGTCATAAAACTGACGCTTTGTGATGAAATTGGCAAAATGGGTATTTATCTGACCGTTGATGGTTGATAATATGTTGATTATTTTACATATTAATAAATCAAGAAAAGTTCAAAAAATTTGATTAAGGGCTTTCCGAAGCGCGTATACGGGTAATTACTAATATAAAACCGAGCTAAAGATTAGTTTTCATAAACGGAAAAACAATAAACTAATAACTCCTGGTTATAGTTCAGTCATCTTATATACACATAAGAGATGTCGAGCTTGAGCCTATTGAAAGCGGATAGTGCTAATATTTGGTTTTTTCGCGGGTAGCCATATGCTTTGGGTAAAAGCCTTCCATATTATTTTCATGGTTACTTGGTTCGCAGGCTTGTTCTATCTGCCGCGTTTGTTTGTGTATCATGCATTGAGTGACGACTCCCTGAGCATTGAGCGCTTCAAGGTGATGGAGAGGAAATTATTTTTCGGAATCATGACGCCGGGCGCCGTGCTTACGGTGGTTTTCGGATTTTGGCTATTTTTTGATTATGCTTGGCAGGCGTATTCGCAAAGCGGCTGGTTGCATGCAAAGTTGCTATTGGTGGCGCTGTTAGTGGTTTACCACATCTACTGTGGCAAGCTACTGCTGGACTTCAAGCACGGGCGTAATCGCCATGGTCACGTGTTTTATAGATGGCTAAATGAACTGCCGGTCCTGGGCCTTATTGTGGTGGTGATTTTAGCGGTGGCGAAACCATTTTAAGCTTAAGTTTTTTCCTACGTAATATCCCCTAAGCCATTATCATTCTTGCTTTTTTTTGTCCGGGTAATTTCGGCCTTGGGAATAAGGTTATACACATATCCAATTTGCATGGGTTCGGCGCAGGTTTTAGTCTTAGCGCTTCATTGCGACGTAATTGGGTTTTACTAACTTATTGTATTTATTGATGTAACAAACTTTGCTCAAATTAACATAACGGCATGCGGCGCAAGGCTTCGAGGACGATAAACATGTTTCATGCACATAGTTATCCACAGCTTTTGGGGATAACCTAGAAACTTGTTGAAGTAATAAGGGCTTACCTATTCTTCGTCATGAATACTGTTAATCACGTAGGCTAAATGCCATTCATGCCAGACGCCTTGCCCATCTTACGGGTTGCAGTACCCGCCCCCCTTTATCGTTTATTTGATTACCTTCCTCCTTCGGGCGAATTGTGGTCATTACCCCCTGGCGTTCGGTTGCGGATTCCCTTTGGGCGTACCCAGGCGGTGGGTGTATTGATGGAGGTCGCTTGGACTAGCGAGCTGGCCCCTGGAAAATTAAAATCTATTGTGGGTGTCCTCGATACGGAGCCGGTGTTGCCGCAGCAGGCGATGGCCTTGGCGCAGTGGGTCAGTGCTTATTATCATTACCCAATTGGCGAAGTCATCGACAATATGTTGCCGCCTTCGTTGCGCCGTGGGCAAGCAGCGCAATTACAGATGCAACAGCGTTGGCGGTTAACGGAGACGGGTACGCAACTGCACCCGGAAATCTTGGCCCGCGCGCCACGTCAGGTTGAATTGCTGCGATTGATGCAGCGCTCCGGCGGTAGTCTGGCGCCGGGATTGAGCAAAGAATGGTATGCCACCTTCAAGGCGTTAGCGGCGAAAGGTCTTGCCGAGATCGCCGAAGCAATGCCCACCACAGTGCAAGCGCCGCAAGTAATGGTAGATATGCCGACACTCAACGCGGCGCAGCAGGTGGCGGTAACGCAGATTACTGCGTCGCTGTCCGCGTACAATACCTTTCTGCTCGACGGCGTGACAGGCAGTGGTAAGACTGAGGTGTACTTGCGCGCCATTGAGCCGGTCATACATGCTGGTGGCCAAGCATTGGTGTTAGTGCCTGAGATTGGTTTGACGCCGCAATTGATCTCGCGTTTTCGCGATCGTTTTCCGGTGCCTTTGGCGATTTTGCATTCGGCGCTTTCCGATAAAGAACGTCTTCAGGCTTGGTTAATGGCGCGAGAGGGGCTAGCGCCGATTGTGCTGGGTACTCGTTCAAGTATATTCACGCCCTTGCGCAATCCGGGGCTATTCATCGTTGATGAAGAGCACGACCTGTCGTTTAAGCAGCAGGAAGGCTTGCGCTATTCGGCGCGGGATATTGCGGTGGTGCGTGCTATGCGTGCCAAAGTACCCGTAGTGCTGGGTTCGGCGACGCCGTCACTGGAAAGTATCCATAACGTAAATATTCAGCGCTATCAACATATAAGTCTTCCGCAGCGGGCGGGGGGCGCCGCGCCGCCAACGCTTGGCGTTGTGGATATGCGCAAGCAACCGGTTCAGAACGGACTGTCTGCGGCATTGTTACATTCAATGCGTAAACACTTGGATGCTAAGGGTCAAGTGTTGTTGTTTTTAAACCGACGTGGCTACGCACCAATCTTGGTCTGCCACGGCTGCGGTTGGATAGCCGAATGCCGTCAGTGCGATGCGCGCATGACGGTGCACTGGGCGAAGCAGTCGCTGGTTTGCCACCATTGCAGCGCGCAGCGGCGTATTGATGCGCAATGCCCAAAGTGCAAGGAAAATGAGCTGCGGCCATTGGGTCAAGGGACCGAGCGGATTGAAGAATATCTACAGCAAATGCTGGGGCCGACGCCGATTGTGCGGATTGATCGAGATAGCACGCGACGCAAAGGTTCAATGCAACGTATTATCGACGACATCCATAAGGGCGAGCCGCGCGTGTTAGTGGGAACGCAAATGCTGGCTAAAGGGCATCACTTTCCGCATGTCACCTTAGTGGGCATCATCAATGCCGATCAAGGGCTCTTTGGTGTGGATTTTCGCGCCAGCGAGCGAATGGCGCAATTGATTACGCAAGTGAGTGGACGGGCAGGTCGTGCCGAGCGTCCAGGGCAAGTATTGATTCAAACCTATCAGCCTGAGCATCCGTTGTTGCGGTTGTTGCTGAAAGAAGGTTATGCAAAGTTCGCGCAAGCGATGTTGCTGGAGCGCGAGCAGGCAGCGTTACCGCCCTATGCAAGTTTGGCGCTGTTGCGTGCCGAGGCAAATGATGTTGAAAGCTGTATGGTTTTTTTGAATCAAGCTAAGGGTTTATCCGCTGCACTTGGGACAGATGGAGTGGATATACTTGGGCCCGTGCCCGCGCTGATGACGCGCCGCGCGGGCAGATTCCGCGCGCAGTTGCTGGTGTCGGCTGTCCTGCGCAAAGATCTGCATCGTTTGCTGAGTGTTTGGATCCCTGCTTTGCAGACTTTAAAGGCGTCAAAAAAATTACGTTGGTCGTTAGATGTAGATGCTATGGAAACGGTATAACGCTATAATCCCCTTCCTTCCATTCCCTCTTAGATCGTTCAAACGTTTGAGTCCGGTTACATGAAAAATGACATTAAAACATGGATCAGTAGTGCTATCGCCGAGCTTAAAAAAGCGGGCGTGGTGGCGGAAGGGCTAACGCCGGTTGTGCAGATCGATAGAGCGCGCGATAAATCTCACGGCGACTTTGCTTGTAACGTCGCGTTAACGTTGGCGAAAGCATCAGGGCTTAAGCCGCGCGAGTTAGCCGAGCGTATTGTTGCGGCGTTGCCTGCGTCGTCAAAGATTGCCAAAGTGGACGTCGCGGGGCCAGGGTTTATCAACTTCGCTATGAGTACCACAGCCTTCCAAGACGTTATCACCGAGGCCTTGCAGGCAGGCGATAAATTCGGCCGTAGTCAGCTGGGTAACGGTAAGCGCGTGCAAGTTGAGTTTGTCTCGGCCAATCCGACGGGGCCGCTGCATGTGGGACACGGGCGAGGCGCTGCTTATGGCGCAGCCGTGGCGGATTTGTTAACAGCGGTGGGCTACAACGTCCATCGAGAATACTATGTGAATGATGCGGGTCGGCAGATGGATATCCTCGCCGCCAGTGTCTGGCTACGTTATTTGCAACGTTGTGGCGAAATTTTTGATTTTCCCGTGAACGGCTATAAAGGCACCTATGTTTTTGACATAGCAGATTTGCTGCTCAAGTTGCATGCAAAAAACCTACACTTCCCCGCCAACGAAGTAATGCAAGACCTGCCCCCTGATGAGACGGCGGGTGGTAGCAAGGAAACGTATATCGACGCTATCGTCGCGCGCGCTAAGCAGTTGCTCGGCGCAAGCAATTATCGAACAGTGTTCGATCTTGGCCTCAATGAGATTTTGGCGGATATTCGCCAAGACCTTGAAGAATTCGGTGTGGTGTATGACCAATGGTTTTCCGAGCGCTCCTTAAGCGATAACGGTTCGGTCGATCGTGCGATTGAACGTTTGAAGGCCAGTGGTCACGCCTACGAGCAAGATGGCGC
>JANPPH010000224.1:0-4346 GCA_031428395.1 Gammaproteobacteria bacterium | reverse complement strand
GCCAGATGGAGAAGACCCAGAGCGAATATTATCTTACCGACGTGATTGCTGCGGCGGTGGCAGATGGGCTGAGTGTTGCCAATGTCTTGCCTGTTACTAATTCAGAAATACTAGGCGTTAACAACCGATTACAGCTTGCCGAGTTGGAACGGTGCTTCCAGGCGCAAAATGCTGAAAGGCTAATGCTGCAAGGAGTTACGTTGCTTGACCCCGCAAGATTCGATCAACGTGGCACGTTTAATGCCGGCAAGGATGTAACCATCGATATCAATGTCGTCTTAGAGGGCAATGTCACCTGCGGTGATAGAGTGCATATAGGCCCGAATACCATTATACGCAACGCTAAAATCGGCAATGACGTGCGGATTCTCGCAAACTGCGTTATCGAAGATGCAGTGATTGGCGGCGGAAGTCGCATCGGACCCTTTGCGCGTATCCGGCCAGAAACAGTGTTGGCTGAAGATGTGCATTTGGGCAATTTTGTGGAGATTAAAAAAACCACCGTCGGTCGTGGCACGAATATAAATCATCTGAGCTACATAGGTGATGCGCAAATAGGTAGCGGCGTGAATATCGGTGCGGGTACGATTACCTGTAACTACGATGGCGCTAATAAACACCGCACAATAATTGGCGATGGCGCATTTATCGGTTCGGATACCCAGCTGGTTGCGCCGGTAGAAGTCGGTGCGGATGCAACGATTGGCGCCGGTTCCACCATTGCTCGCGATGTGCCGCCGGGTGGTTTAACCCTCAGTCGTGTGCCACAAAAAACCGTGCCGCATTGGAATCGACCGCAGAAAAAGCCGATAACATAGAGTCTGGGTTCTGAATATTTCTTCCCGTTAGCGGTGAAGAAATATGAGTTTGTACGAAATAACGAGAGGATAACAAGATGTGCGGCATCATCGGCGCAGTTGCAGAGCGTGACGTAACAGCCATATTGGTTGAAGGCCTAAAGCGCCTCGAATATCGGGGTTACGATTCAGCGGGATTGGCGGTATTGGCGGACGGTGGAAAGCTTAGCCGTTTGCGCGCGCCCGGCAAAGTTAATGAACTCAAAACCCTGCTTGTGCAAACTCCAGTGCACGGGAGAATGGGTATCGCTCACACGCGCTGGGCAACGCATGGTGTGCCGAGCGAAGCGAACGCGCACCCGCATATTTGCCGCAAAACCGTTGCGGTTGTGCATAACGGCATCATTGAAAACTACGAACTATTGCGCGAAAAGCAACTCGGTCAAGGTTACGAGTTTACCTCCGAAACCGACACCGAAGTCGTGGCCCATCAAGTCTACGATCACTTACAGAAAACACCCAATTTGCTAGCCGCCGTACAGGAAACGCTCAAGGATTTGGAAGGCGCTTACGCCTTAGGCGTAATGAGTACGACAGAGCCGGATCATATAATCGCCGCTCGTCGCGGCAGTCCCTTGGTGATCGGGGTGGGCATTGGTGAATACTTCATTTCTTCTGATACCATGGCTTTGTTGCCTGTTACCCGTCGTTTCATTTTTTTAGAAGACGGTGATGTCGCTGAAATTTCCAAAGATACATTGCGCATCTTTAATGCCAAAGGTGAACAAATTGAACGGCCGATACGCGAGAGCGAACTGACCGCGGATGCTGTTGACCGCGGCATTTATCGCCATTTCATGCTCAAAGAAATTTTTGAGCAACCTCGTGCAGTGGCCGAAACGCTCGAAGGGCGAATTAGCAATCATCGCGTACTCGAGGAAGCTTTTGGACCGAAAGCCAAAGCGATTTTCGATAGCGTCAAAGGTGTGCACATCATTGCGTGCGGTACGAGTTATCACGCCGGGATGGTGGCGCGTTATTGGATGGAAGCGCTGGCTAACGTGCCATGTAGCGTGGAGGTTGCGAGTGAATTCCGTTATCGGCAACCGGTGGTGCGGCGCAACTCTTTGGTTGTTACTATTTCGCAGTCCGGCGAAACGGCGGATACGCTCGCGGCTTTAGAAGAGGCGAAGCGCAAAGGCTTTGGTCATTCGTTGGCGATTTGCAACGTACCGGAGAGCGCGCTGGTGCGTGCTTCCGATTTAGTTTTGATGACGCGTGCTGGCCCTGAAATTGGTGTCGCTTCTACCAAAGCCTTCACCACGCAACTCACTGCACTAATGTTGCTGGTTATTGTGTTAGGCCGCAGAAATGGCATGACTGCAGAGGTCGAAAAACACCTCGTAGACCAACTGTTGTCGCTGCCCAGTAAGATTGAGCACGCCTTGCAGCTGAATATGGAAATCAAGCAATTGGCTGAACATTTCGCCGACAAGCACCATGCCCTATTTTTAGGCCGTGGCGCTCAATATCCGGTTGCGATGGAAGGTGCACTTAAACTCAAGGAAATTTCGTATATACATGCTGAAGCCTATCCGGCTGGCGAATTGAAGCACGGGCCGCTGGCGTTGGTCGATGCCGACATGCCGGTTATCGCGGTTGCACCCAATAACCAATTGCTCGAAAAGCTCAAGTCCAATCTTCAGGAAGTGCGCGCGCGTGGCGGTCAGTTATTTGTGTTTGCCGACGAAGACGCCGGTGTGGCGAATGCACCCAATGTACAGGTGCTACACATGGCCAAAACTGACGATGCGATTGCGCCTATTATCTACACCATCCCCCTGCAACTGCTGGCATATCATGTCGCAATATTAAAAGGCACCGATGTGGATCAGCCGAGAAATTTGGCCAAGGCTGTTACCGTAGAGTAGATAAAAAAATTCCCCGTTAGTGCGATCTAGCGGGGAATTTTTGCACGACTTCCAAAAGTACAGGGCTGGTGATCTTAGAAGAAACCAGCCATCGCATAAGCAGCTTTCTTAAACATCAACTCTTCAGCCTCTTCCAATTTCAGATTGACCTTGTTAGCAGTCGTGACAATGCGAGTGCGATATTCTTTTTTGTTGCTGACCTCCGATACAGTTTGTTGACTTGACCCCGCATCGGAAATCTTGGCGTCAACCTTGCTGTCTTTTCTCACGATTACACCTTGCGCGGCTTTTTCTTTTATTTGAATATCGCTAACAAGCATGAAGGTTATGTCTTTCACAAGGCTGCCAGAGATAAACTCAGCGGCGCCGCCTACAAGCCCGCCGACGGCCATTCCTTTGAGAGGGTTGTGGTCGTTACCGACAGCCCCTACCACAGCCCCCGCTGCAACTGCGCCTCCCATGTACCCTTGGTTAAGTGCTTGTTCTGCTGCAGTGGGGCTGGCTTTTTCAAGGTTTAGGACGTACACGATCATTTGAAATTGGGCGCTCTCAGGGTCATCCACGATTTGATAGTGATTGTCGTTATTTTCAACGAACTGCTGTTTAACGAAAGTTCTGAATTTACGCCGATCAAACTCCATCACACCGCTTTTTATATCAAGATAAATCGTTCTTTTTGCGGGTGCTACAGGGTCTACAAAAATAGCCGTGCTCGTCCGCGCCTGCACGTCCAAATCTTTCTTGGACAAAGCGACCTGCGTTGCCGCACATCCCCCCAAAAGCCCGGCCAACGAAAAAAGTGCGACCAATTTGCAAATTACATTCATGTCCATCCTCCTTGTTTGTTTATGCTTCGACCAAAGCAGCTAGCCACTCAATATTCCAGCTTCATTGTTACAGAAAATTTACAACATGAGCTTCTACTAAGCCATGCTACCAGTACCGCCCATAGTAGTGGTGGTAATATGCACAATCTCGGTAATCGTAATAATTGTATAAATTTGCGCAGGTGTAGCCAGCTTGCCAATTAGCAGGGGCTTTTTCGCGCGGTTTTAGATCTTTCTTCATGGCGTCTTTGACGTACGCGTCAATTTTCCCTATTTCTTCAACCGAAAAAGGTTTCTCCATTACTTCCGCATTTAGCTTTTTCTGCATCGCAGCCATGTCTTCTTCATCGCTGGCGAAAACTGCAGGAGTCAGTATGTTTGACGCAAGGAGCATCGCTAGAGTGATTTTTTTCATTTATATTCTCCGCCAAAAACTTAGAATGTTAAGTTTTCCATGTCAGTTATAGGCTTGCTCGATGCGGAATACATGGTGGCACGTTACAAGAATAATTGCTTAGGAGTTACAGGGTATTCTCGCGCAAACTAGTCGTTTGGCGAGGTGGATATTTGTAGCATGTGGCATTTACGCTGTAAATTTTTTTTCGATAGGCAGTTGTTTGGGTGTTATTTTTCAATGTCGTCAAACGCCTGACTCAATGTCGTGATTTGTTTGGCGGGCGAGGGAATTTCTCGTTTAAGGATCGAGGTTTACTACTGGTTGCGTTTTTTTTAGTTTTTATATCTATACACGAAATCTTTATGAGCTATCACTTTGCCGGTGTCGTCGTCGA
>JANPPH010000223.1:0-4029 GCA_031428395.1 Gammaproteobacteria bacterium | reverse complement strand
CTAACAGTTACACTATATGCGTGTTTATGTGCTTCGTACAGGTTATCGAACCCGCCCAGTATGTCTTGAGGCCTTTTAAGAAGGCTGCATGACCCTAATTTGGCTTGATCGAGATCCTGGAGGCTCCTTTTAAAATCCCTTTTAATAATAGTATCCACGTGGTTGATGCGGGTAAAAGAATCGCCTTATACTCATATTGCTTCTGGTTACAAGCAATATGGTTTATCTGTAGATTATTTTCAATACGCAAAAAACACTAAGAAGGCGCCGACTCAATGATCTACACAAGCTTTGTTCCGCCGGTACGCACACTCATGGGACCCGGCCCTTCCGACGTGCATCCTCGGGTCCTTGCGGCGATGGCGCGCCCGACGATCGGACATCTTGATCCGGCGTTCACGCGGATGATGGACGATATCAAAGCGATGTTGCGATATGCGTTTCAAACTAGCAATGATTTAACTATACCGATTTCTGGCCCAGGCTCTGCGGGCATGGAAACCTGTTTCGTTAATTTGGTGGAGCCAGGCGATAAAGTGATTGTCTGCCAAAATGGTCTGTTCGGCGGCCGCATGAAAGAAAATGTTGAACGTGCTGGCGGCATGGCGGTGATGTTGGAAAATCAATGGGGCACGGCGGTTGATCCGGCGCAACTTGAAACGTTGCTCAAGGCCAACCGCGATGCCGCTATTGTGGCGTTTGTGCATGCCGAAACGTCCACCGGCGTGCAGTCTGAGGCGAAGGTATTGGTCGAAATCGCTAATCGTTATGGCTGTTTGACCATTGTCGATGCGGTGACCTCTTTGGCGGGTACGCCATTGAAAGTGGACGAATGGGGTATTGATGCGGTTTATTCGGGTACGCAAAAATGTTTGTCGTGCACGCCAGGGCTCTCTCCCGTGACGTTTAGCCCACGCGCGGTTGAAAAAATCAAAGCCCGCAAAACCAAAGTACAAAGCTGGTTTATGGATCTAAATTTGGTGATGAGTTATTGGGGCGGCGAGGTGAAGCGCAGCTATCATCACACCGCACCGATAAATCCGCTCTATGGTTTGCATGAAGCCTTAGTCATGCTGACTGAAGAGGGGCTCGAGTCGGCTTGGGCGCGGCATCAGAAACATCATTTGGCGTTGCGTGCGGGTGTGGAAGCGATGGGTTTATCTTTCGCAGTGGAAAACCCGCAACAACGTTTACCGCAGCTTAATGCGATTAATGTACCGAATGGGATTGATGAAGCGTTAGTTCGCCAGCGCTTGCTGAGTGAATACAACATAGAAATTGGCGCAGGCTTAGGTGTATTGGCGGGACGCATTTGGCGTGTCGGTTTGATGGGTTATGCGAGCAATGTTAAAAATGTTGTTTACTGCTTAAGTTCGCTGGAGCAGGTGTTGTCAGGCATGGGTGCGGCCATCAAGCGGGGTGCGGCGATCGAAGCGGTGGGTGCGGCATTGGCAGTGGCAAGTAAATAGGTAATGAATTTGATGGTTTTGCACCCGCTTTTTTCGCTCTCATGTGCACTGTCTTTGTTCGCACTCGTCGCATCGTCCGCCATGGCGGCGACCGCGCACCATGCCTTGGACGTCACCCTCTCGCCAGAGCAGCAACATATCGAAGTGCGTGACACGATTACCTTGCCTGATGCCCAATCTGGCAAAGCCGTTTTCCATTTGAACTCGGGACTACGGCCGGTGGTTGTCAGTGGCGCGAAGCTTTCGGTGAGTGAAACAAGCGCCGATGAGACGTTGTACCAAATTGAGTGGCCTGCTGGCCAGCGCCAGATCACCTTGCATTATCAAGGCAAAATTGCGTATCCCTTGGAACAGCAAGCAGGCGAATTGCGACAATCACAAGAGACGTTGGGCACTATTTCGCCAGCGGGTGTCTACCTTGATGGTGCTAGTCGCTGGTTTGCGCGTTTTAATGACGAGTTGGTGACGTTTACGTTGGATGTGCACGTACCGTCAGGCTGGAGCGCTGTAAGCCAGGGCGAGCGAGTGGGTACGAAGCCCATTCGTTGGCAAGAACGTCAACCGCAAGATGATATCTTTCTCATTGCTGCGCCATTTAAAGAGTACAGCCAAATGCAAGGCGATGTTGCCTTGCAGGTATTTTTGCGTCGCGCGGATGACGAATTAGCGCAACGTTATCTGCAAGCGACGGGTGCCTATCTTTCAATGTACGAAAAGTTGATCGGTCCGTACCCCTATAAGAAATTTGCCCTGGTGGAAAATTTTTGGGAAACGGGTTACGGCATGCCCTCGTTTACCCTGCTTGGGTCGAAGGTGATTCGCCTACCGTTCATTCTTTATTCGTCTTATCCGCATGAATTGTTGCATAACTGGTGGGGCAACAGTGTCTACGTCGATTCTCGGCGCGGTAACTGGAGTGAGGGTTTAACCGCTTATTTGGCGGATCACTTATTTCAGGAACAACGTGGTGAAGGAGCGGCTCATCGTCAGGCGCTGCTGCAAAAATACAGCGACTTTGTGAATAAGGAAAATGATTTTCCGCTGGAGCAGTTCAAAGCGCGATTTAGCCCCGCAAGCGAGGCTATTGGTTATGGCAAAACGTTGATGTTGTTGCATAGCCTGCGTTTGCAGCTCGGAGATAGTGTTTTTATAGAGTCGTTGCGGACTTTTTATCGGGACAATCGATTTCGCCGCGTAGATTTTAATGCACTACGCGATGCATTCACTAAGGTGTCCGGTAGCGACGTCGCACCACAGTTTGAAGAAGCACTAACGCGACGTGGGGCATTAATGCTCGCACTGACAAAAGCCACGGCGCGACCTGCTGGCGGGGGATATTTGTTGGAAATTGAGCTTGAGCAGACGCAAGATGAGCCAGTGTTTAACGTCAATCTGCCTATCGCCATCACTTTGCGTGATAGGCAAACGGCGTATCAAACAACGTTGCCGCTGACATCCAAAAAAGCCAGCTTCCGTTTTCCGCTAGATAGCGTGCCGTTACGTGTCGACGTCGATGCCGAATTCGATATCTTCCGGCGTTTAGCGCAGGATGAAATTCCTCCCGCGTTTAGCCGCGGTTTTGGCGACGACAACGCTGTGTTCGTTTTACCTGCTGCTGCGCCGAAAACAACATTGCAAGCCTATCGCCGTTTAGCCGAGGAATGGTCTGAGGCAAAAAATATTGTTTTGGATGCGGATATTAAAGGTGAATTACCGGTTGGTCGGTCGCTATGGATTTTGGGTTGGGAAAATCGTTTTTTTGACGCGACCGCTCAAGCTGTTGCACCGTATTCAGCAATATCCCGTCAAGGCGGAATGCACCACGCTGCGCAAGCTTATCCGCGTGCCAACAATGCTTTTGCGCTAACCGCAAAACATCCGCATGATGAGACGATGACAGTGCATTTTATCGCAGCGGATACGCCGCAGGCGATTTCCGCGATGGCGCGCAAACTACCGCACTACGCGAAATATAGTTATGTGGTTTTTCGTGCCAGCGACATGGCTAGCAGCGCAAAAGGATTATGGCCGATTATGCAATCTCCGTTAAGTCGCGCGGTGGTTCAAGCGGATGGCACTATCATCGAAAACCCGCGCGCTGCGCTGATGCAACGTCGGCCGCTGGTTGAACTAGCTAAGCCGTTCACTACTTTACAATAAGGAAGTGGGATGAAAATTCGAACGTTGTGTGAGAGACAAGGAGTGCTTGCATTGCTCGGTTTTTGTCTGAGTATTGCGAGCCATAATGCTTATGCACAAGTCCCCCAGGTAAAGGAACCACCGACACAGACTTGTGTGCCCACTTCAGAATGGCTGGTGCCGGGTTCTAACACGGTCCTCTCCATGCCGTCGTTGGTCGCGAAAATGGCGGCTAATAAAGTAGTGTTGTTGGGCGAGTTTCACGACAATGCAGATCATCATCGTTGGCAGCTTTATACCTTGGCCGCGTTTTATGCTGTTCGTCCAGATTTGTCGATAGGTCTGGAAATGCTGCCGCGCGCTGCGCAACCCGTATTAGATCAGTGGGTGGCAAACCAACTGAGCGAGAGTGAGTTTCTAA
>JANPPH010000222.1:0-5516 GCA_031428395.1 Gammaproteobacteria bacterium | reverse complement strand
CTCAATTCGTCGAGGCGCCTACCTTTGAATTGGCCGTCTAATACTAAGCCAGATAATTCATTGCTGTTGTGATCAAGGGTCATGCGTAGAAAGCGCGTTTCAATCTCCGATGTAGAGTCGGCTTTGGGGCGGGTCTTAGTGTGCAGCCATTTTGCGCTGCGTAAAATCTGTGCGAGCCGCTGCGCGAAGGGGATTAAGCCGCCGGCTAGCGCGATTAACCAATGTAATCGACCTGTCGCGACTAATCCGATCAATATTATCGCCACCAGAGTAATAGTCAGTTTACGAACGAAGGCAGAAACCTTGGCGGATGGTGTGCGCGTGAACCAACGTCCTGCAAGGCTAAGGACGATGAGCACGAACGCAAGAACAATTAGCGTTGACACAAAGCTAAGACTGTTTAGGCAATTGTAGGATTACTTGACGCACTATATTCTTTTGTTGCGCAAACTGCTCCAGCGCGCGACGTCCGCCTGCTGCATAAATGGCGACGGCGCTGAGTAAATCGTGCAGTTGTTGAGCGCTGTTGCTGTCGAAGTGGCAATATGCGCCATGACTTAATGTTGCAATGTGCTCGAATGTTTGCGCGGCGAGGGCATCATCGCCTTCGTGAAAGATAAATACTGGCAAGCCAACAACACCCAATTTTCCCGCCAAGATAAACAGGGTTTCCGCGTCTTCTTCCATGCAATCGCCAACAAAGACTAAGGCGTGAACCTTGCGTTGAGTGGTTTCGTGCAGCGCCTGCTGTAAGACTTTCTCAATTTGCGTCATGCCGCCCATGCAAGCGACAGACGCCATGCTGCGCGATAAATCATCGGTATTACTATGGAACTCGCTGGCACTAAATTCATGGTGGCCACGGTAGTAAACGAGTTGTATGTCCAAGCCACCTAAGGCTGCGGTTTCTTTGAACATATTGGCTTGGATATGGCAGGCACGATCCCAAGTTGGGGCGCGGCTTGCGGTAGCGTCCATGGCAAAGATCAGGCGGCCACGTTGATGGGCGGCTTTGACACTTGGCGTAGCCGCGACTTTGCGCAGGAATTCGCTGATGTCAGAGTTGTTGCTGGGCCGGGTGGGTAGGGATTTGTCGTTCATCAGAGTATCTCGTGTGACCATACTAACATGGTGTTTGAGTAGGCCAAAAACAATCAACATAGTTCAACCTAAAACAGATGCAGTTTTCGTTGTGCTTTTAGTTGGGCAACCACAAGTTTTATCGGGCGCGTCAATTGCGCGGATACAGCGCTGGGATTGAAGTTTCAGTCTGTTTTTTGGGGCGAACGGATGGTGTCAAAACGGGTTTTAAAACGTTCCAGCAGGCTGAGCCATTCCAGTTGGAACTTGTTTGGGCGTAAATGGCTTTGTCGAGATCGTTTAAGGCAATGCTAACGGTTTTATCCTCCAAGCGGCTGGCTATGTCGCCAATGTTGTGTGGCGGATCCTCGGGCCATTGTGTGGCGGCCCAAAGGAGTAGGTGTTTTTTTGCAAGCGGCGCTTGGTTTTTTTCGCATGCTGTTTGCAATGCGTTGAGTGACGGTTTAGCGGTTTTTGAACGTTCATCGTTTTTCTGAAGTATCGGCGAAGGGCTGAGTCGTCGGCGTCGATCTCGCCACCAAACTCCCAAAGTAACTATCCAGATGATGCAGAAAAAGATTGCGACCCATGCCCAAAAATCTGTTGAATTTTCTGCCTTCATTTTTGTGGCAGGCGAGGGCTTTATGGTGGGTGTTGTGAGTGAAGGTGTTGGCAGCGGGACATTCGATAAGCCATCTTTTGGCAAAGACGCAGCACTAGAGTTCGCTGCGGGTAATACCTTGATGGTGACGGCGGGTAACGTTGCGATCCGTTCCTGGTGGGTTAGAGTGTCCCACCAATATAGATGAAGGGCGGGGAGGATGAATGTGCCAGGTTGGGTGGGTACTAACGCAATTTTTTGTACGCGGGTGCCTTGAATGCTGTTATCAATTTGGGTGTTGTCGAGTTGAGCTTGGTCGGGATAATTTTTAATCGATATATCGCTATTCATCGGCAATTCGGGAAGTTGCGCCGCGGCAAGTCCTTTGGCCACAATAGCAATGCTACGTGTGACGGGATCACCCACGCGGAGGGCGGGGTTACTCGGATTCCAGGTCTCCGTTAAAGTTAGCGCTTGAGCAGGTAGCCACTGGGTGCCTGAGAATTTCGCTGGGCGTGGCCGTACTTTGAGATGGATGGGCGTGCTGCGCAAACGAACGGGCTGGGTGCGCTGAAAAGATTGATCGAAGGGATCTATGCCTAGCCCATTATTGTTCAAAAATTGGTCTAGCGGTGACGCGCCCCCCACCGTCACTTGACCGTTAAACTCCAAGGCCGGAATAATTAGTTCACCGCTATTTTGCGGAAAGATCGCGTAAACACGCTCCAACACACGGTAAGGGTGTCCGTCTTTTACGCTTTCAAAATTTTTATCGTCGCCAAGTCGTTCCACCATAGCATTGCTAATTGTAGGTTCGGCCATACGTGCCTGATTGACCGGCACTGCGTAGTAGAGACGAACGGTGACAAGTATTTGGCTCTGCACGTAGGGGTTGTCTGGGGTCGCGGTGACGTTGAGAAATACATTGCGGCGTTGATTGCTTGTGGCGGATGTATTGGCGGGTCGCACCACAACACTTATGGGCTCGGTTACTTCGCCGGCAATAGTCAGCGGCGGAATGCGGAGAGTGCCGCTTCGTTTGGGCAGCAATGTAATTTGCCACACTGTTTTTGAATCCAGGCGGCCGTTGATTAAGTTTATAGTATGGTTTTTACTGCTGCTGACAACGTCGAAGTCCTGTTCAACAGGGGCGAGGTCGGGGGACGCATTGCTTTGTCCCTGCAATGAAATGGTCAACTGCAACGTTTCCTGCTCCAGCAGCACGTCGCGATCAACTTGTACTGCGAGGGTTTGGGCATAAGTCGCGGGCGAGGCGATGAAGCCGAGCGCAAACATCAATAAGAAAACTCGCAGAGCCTTCACCATGGTGTGTTGCTATCTTCTTTGTCGCCAGCTCGACGCTGGTGTTCAAGCATGAACTTACGCCGCATTAAGCCACCTGGATCATCGGGGATTTGACGTAGCCATTGTTCCAATGCTTGGCTTGACTCCAAATCTTGTTCCGTTTGCGCTGCAGGGGCTGAGCTATTTTTATCCTGTACGGGTTTTGGTTGTGGGTCACCTTGCGCTTGTCGCTTAGCTTCACTGGTCTTTTTAGTCGTACCAGGAGTATTCTTTGATGGTGTTTGACCGCGGCTTTTATCGTCGGATTCGTTACCCTCGGTATTACTCTGCCCTTTTTTCTGTTGCGTTGAGTTTTGCTTGTCTTGCGACGATTGTTGATTTTCCTTATTCGCTTTTTGCTGTTGCAATATCTTGCTCACTACATCGAGATTGAATTGCGCATCGCTATGCGTTGGATTTTTTTGTATGGCGAGTCCGTATGCTTCTACAGCCTCTTTGAGCCGCCCTGCGCGAGCGAGCGCATTACCACGGTTATAATGCGCATCGGCATTGTCATTGTGGCCAAATGCGCTGGCGGCGTCGCGAAAATTGCCTGCACGATAATGGGCGGTACCTTGCCATGTAGAGTCTTTAAATAATTTGGCTGCCTTGGCTGGATCCCCGCGCTGCAACGCCTTTGCTCCTTGCTGATCAGGGCGTGCCCATAGATCATCGAAGCTAAAAGCGTAGGAGGGTGATGGGGTGGTCAGAATGACAATCACAATCCCTGCCGTCAACCAACCGCGCCGGAATGCCAAGGCAGCGAGTGGCAATAGCGCGAACAACAACCAAGGACCTTCTTCGCGCCAACGATCGGTAGTACGCATTTGGCGTGTCTCGCGCGTAGCAAGTGGCATCACCGGGGTAGCGTTCAGGAGTGCCGCGATATCGCGATCATCGTTAGTCATAGTCTGAAACGGCCCACCGCCAACGTCTGCGATTCGCTTTAGGGCCTCTACATCAAGACGCACTATCACTGTGTTGCCTGCCTCATCTGTTAAAAATCCACCTTGCTCTGATGGGATAGGTGCGCCGGTCTGGGTGCCGACGGCGAGCACTGCAACGCGATGGCCGTGTTTACGCAGCGTGGCAGCCGCCTGCTCAGTCGCACCTAGCGATTCGGTGCCGTCGCTGATGACGATGACTTCTCCCTGTCGCATTCCAGTATTGGCGAGTAATTCATCGGCCTTAAGCAGTGCCAGATCAAGTCGGCTGCCTTGGGTTGGCATAAGTTGCGTGCTGAGTGGCGGCAGTAGCGCTGCCAAGGTAGCGCTGTCATCGGAGAGTGGCGCCACAGCATAGGGCTCGGCTGCAAAGACTAACAACGCAGTTTGACCTTCCCGGCTTTGCTTCAGAATATCTTGAACTTTGAATTTGGCTCGCGTGAGTCGCGATGGGGTGATGTCGGTAGCATCCATGGATTTAGAAAGATCCAGCACGATAATGCGTGCAGCTTGTTGCCGATACACCGGTTCGGGCAATTTGACCCAGGTTGGGCCAGCCAGTGCCAACACGGCTAACAACCATGACAAGGCCAACAGAGCGACTGGCCAGCGGCCTTCCGCCTTGCCTGCGTCGATGAGTAGATGTGGCAGAAGATGCGCATCGCATACTTGTTGCCAAGTATTATCGCGGCGATAAAAACGCCACCAATAGATACACGCTAAGCCTAAGGGAATCAGCATCACCAGCCAAATTGGGCGCAGAAAGTGGAAAGCACTGAGGCTATTCATGTATGTTTGCCAGAGGAGCGTTGAATTCGCCACGTAGTCAACCAGGTTGTCCATGTAGAAGGTAGGGCAAGCCAGAGTGAAAGTAGCAATGCCATCCCGAGCGGCCAAATATAAAGAGAGCGAATGAGACGAAAATAGTCTTCGTCTTTGGCTGCGGGTTCAATTTTATCTAACTGTTGGTAAATTTGTTCGAGACCGGCGGTGTCTTTAGCGCGGAAATAAGCGCCGTGCGTTACCTTAGCGATAGCCTTAAGGGTTTTTTCATCGAGGTCCGCCGAGGGATTCACCACTTGGGTGCCGAAGATCGAGGGCACGTTGATGCGTAGTTCATCGGCGCCAATACCGATGGTATAAATGCGCAATCCTTGTTGCGCGGCAAGTTTCGCCGCGCTAAGCGGATCAACCGAACCCGTGGTATTTGCGCCATCAGTAAGTAGCACCACTATGCGGCTGTTTTCGGGTTGTTGGCGCAGACGTTTAATCGCCAGGCCAATCGCATCACCGATGGCGGTTTCCTTCCCGGCTAAACCAATTTCCGTTTCATTCAACATGGCATTAACGGTGTTGCGGTCAAAGGTTAGCGGTGCGAGCATATACGCTTGCGAGCCGAACACAATTAATCCGATGCGATCACCGACGCGCCGCTGCACAAAATTGCTGGCGGTATTTTTAACGACTGCTAGGCGTGTTACCTGTGCGCCATCGAGATCGAAATCCGGTATCTGCATGCTGCCCGAGATATCTAGAACCAGCATTAA
>JANPPH010000221.1:0-4150 GCA_031428395.1 Gammaproteobacteria bacterium | reverse complement strand
CCAAGAGCCGAGCCGGCCGGTTTCAACACACAGTATGCCCCCCGTTTGTCATCAACGCTGGGCTCTCGTTCCACCAGCTTCGCGCTCTCTAAGCGATCTACCAGCCGTGTCAGATTACTCCGGGAGAGCACCACCAAATGCGCCAACTCATGCATCCGCAGCCGATGACCAGGGGCGCGTTCAAGCGCCCACAGGACGTCGTACCACTCCAGGGGTGGTAGATTCGCCATTTTCAACACCGATTCCATCTTACCGACCAACACCGAATGCACGGTCAAAAATAACGCCCAGGTTGAGGTTGATTGTGTCACGCCGGATTTAGGACTCTTCATACCCATAAATATAATTGCAAATGCAATTATTTTCAAATATAGTTTCAATTGCAACCATAAATAGTAGCAACTTAAGACTACATGGAGATCCGTCGATGCAATCGAATTCAGTAACCGATGTGGCGATCACAGCGCCGTATGGCATCATGTTGTTACGTGTTGCCCTAGGGGTGATGTGGATTGCCCACGCCCTGCTTAAGCTTTTTGTGTTTACCCTTCCAGGAACCGCTGCATTTTTTGAAACGGTCGGCCTCCCCGGATTCCTCGCTTACCCGGTATTTGCAGCCGAACTTGTCGGCGGTACCGCAATCCTGCTCGGGATATATGCCCGGTATTTTTCATTGATACTGTTACCAATATTGCTGGTTGCGACATGGGTTCACTTCCCCAACGGCTGGGTGCACACCAGTCCAAACGGTGGTTGGGAGTTCCCCTTGTTTTTGGTCATCGCATCTCTTGCCCACGGGTTACTGGGTGACGGCGCTTATGCACTCAAGCCATCCCCGCAACGGAGGAGACTCGGCACATGAACGTTCCAACATTACAATTGATTAGTCATCATCTTTGCCCCTACGTACAGCGCGCGGTGATCGTCTTGACCGAAAAAGCGATACCGTTCGAGCGCGTCTACGTCGATCTCGCGCACCCGCCTCAATGGTTTGCCAAGGCATCCCCTCTCGGCAAAGTACCTCTGCTCCAAGTCGGAGACGACATTTTGTTTGAATCGGCGATTATCTGCGAATACTTGGACGAAACCGTAGGTGAGCGAATACATCCGACCGATCCTCTGCAACGTGCAAAGCACCGGGCATGGATGGAATTCGGTTCGACCATTCTGGATAGCATTTGGGCATTCTACACGGCGCCCAACGCGCAGACGCTGGAAACCAAGGCCTCAGATTTGCGGAACAAGTTCCTGCAGCTGGAAATGGAACTTAGGAACGGCCCCTACTTTTCCGGTAATAGATTTTCAATGGTGGATGCGGTTTTTGGCCCCATTTTCCGCTATTTCGACGTGTTCGACGAAATCGCCGATTTCCGATTCTTCGACGACACGCCTAAAGTGCGCGCATGGCGCGAGGTATTGGCGACGCGACCCTCGGTTAGAACAGCTGTTTCCTCCGAATATCCCGAGCAATTGCGCGCATTTTTAAAAGCCAAATCGTCCGAATTATCGCGTGTGATAGTGCAAGCGGAAAATGGCTCAGTAGTTTCAACCGCTGGTATCGGAACTTGATTGAGTGAGCGTGAGGCGCTTACATAGATAAAATTAATTGTTTTAACCCAGATTTTCCAATAGCCTCGTAGCGAGGGTGCGCAAGGTACTGAAGATGGGCGAGAAATGAAGAAAAACAGGCGGAGGCGTAGTCACTCTACGGTGACAGACTGTTTTTCTTCTTTTCTCGTGCAGATTCAGTGCGTTGTGCGGCCGCAGTAGAGGCTAATGGAAAATCTGGGTTTAATTGGATTGATAGGGAATATCTATAACTGGCTTATTTCCTAGACACTCACGCATGGGTTGGGTGGGGCCGAAGAATGCCGCTCGCTGACACTGGGATTATGGGGTCTTTCGTTACAACGCAACATAACATTGCGAGAGGGACGCGCAAAAAGCGGCGCGCCCCTCAACTTTTAGGTGTTAGAAAAGAGCGGGGTATCACTTGATAACCGCTCTTATACTATTTTAACGCACGCTAGGACGTGTGCGCCGCGTGACGTACAGCGCCAGGCTCTGGCAGTATTATATTCAACTCCAAAATATCGCAATTGCCGTCGCGATCCAGATTCACTTTGACTTGCTCTAAATCCACGTTGACGTATTTACTAATCACCGCCAACAGTTCGCGTTTCAATTCAGGCAAATAGTCGGGGCCATCACGATCGGCATGTTCCCGAGCCAAAATAATTTGTAGGCGCTCTCTGGCAACATTGGCTGTCTTGCTGCGCCGACGAATAAAATAATCGAGAAGTGCCATAGCTTAGGTCCCAAAAATGCGTTTGAGGAAACTCTTCTTCTCCGGCTGCAAAAAACGCATCGGCCGGTCTTCGCCTAAAAAGCGCGCTACCACATCCGCATAGGCCTGACCACTTGCGCTCTTGCTGTCATGGATCACCGGGATGCCCGAATTTGAAGCCGCCAAGACTGATTCCGATTCCGGGATCACGCCGAGCAAGGGAATGCCGAGTAAATCTTGCACATCTTGAATGCTCAACATCTCACCCAGTGCCACGCGCCGCGGCGAATAGCGAGTAATCAGCAAATGCTCTTGGATCGAATCTAGTCCTTCTTCTGCACGCTTAGACTTTGCCGCCAAAATGCCGAGAATACGATCAGAATCGCGGACGGACGAGACCTCAGGATTGGTAACGATGATCGCATCATCGGCAAAATAGAGCGCCATAACAGCACCTTTTTCGATACCCGCAGGAGAATCGCACACCACATAATCGTAACGCTCGCGCAACTCGTTCAGCACACGACCGACGCCTTCTTTTGAGAGCGCGTCTTTGTCGCGTGTTTGCGAGGCGGGTAAGACAAAAAGATTGTCATGATGCTTATCTTTGATGAGAGCTTGCTTGAGTGTCGCCTCGTTTTGAATCACATTAACGAAGTCGTACACCACTCGGCGCTCACAACCCATGATCAAATCGAGATTACGCAGCCCCACGTCAAAGTCGATGACCACGGTGCGGTTACCACGCATCGCAAGGCCACTGGCAACGCTGGCGCTAGTGGTCGTCTTGCCGACACCACCCTTGCCTGAGGTGACAACGATTACTCTGGCCAATATCGTCTCCTTGTTAAGATCCAGACTGCAGTGATACATTTCACTACACCTGGCACTATTTTAGTCACTATTGTCCATTACCCCTGAACCAATGGCTCAACCACAAGCGTCTCTCCATCCAGATAAATCTGGGCTGGTTTGCGACGCAAATCGTTGGGGACGCTATCTTCGAATACCCGATAGTGTCCCGCAATCGCCACCAGCTCGGCTTCCATAAACTGGCAAAAAATCCGTGCATCAACAGCGCCTTTGACACCCGCCAAAGCACGCCCTCGCAACGGACCATAAACATGAATATTGCCATCGGCAATTATTTCCGCCCCAGCATTGACGCCAGCCAGCAAAATCAGATCGCCGCCTTGGGCATAAATTCGTTGTCCTGAGCGTACGGCTTGCGTGACGACCTTAGTTGCCACACCAGAACCAATTTCTTGAGGCTTTTGGCTTGCACGTGGAACCGGTTCGCTCTCAGTTGCCGTTTGTCTGCTGGGCTTCGCCGCAGGTGTGCTTGCTACGGGCAGATCTTGAATCGCGCCGCCCTTCAAAATTGCCATACCTGCCTGGATCGCCGCCGCATTTTGCTCACTGTTGCCATGACGAACACCAACGGGAATGAGTTTCTGCGACGCCAGCATTTTCACTAAATGGGCGAAATTGAACGTCGCCTGCGCGTCCTTCATGAGTTCAAGATCAATCACAACCGGCGCGTTTTCAAAGAAACGCGGGCCTTGAGCGATTCGCTCTTCAAGTTCTTTTTGGATAGCATCGAGATTGCGACTACGAAGGCGCAAGACGGTGAGGGTGAACACCGAACCTTTTAAATCGACAGCAGGGCTTATTATACCGCCAATGGGGCTTCGGCCTTGAGATGAAGAGAGAGCGTCGGGTTCCGAAGTATCGGAATGCGGCATAGTGGAAATCCATCATTGGGCACAGAATTGTGCTGTATTGTACGGAGACCAAACCCGTAGCACAATGCCGCCCGGCACTATTTTCCCGTGTATCTGGATAAACCCAGATTTTCCATTA
>JANPPH010000220.1:0-1564 GCA_031428395.1 Gammaproteobacteria bacterium | reverse complement strand
TTATCCCACCAGCGTACTCGTCACCGGCTTTGACATTATCTTTTTTTGGGTAGCGCGCATGATTATGATGGGCACCAAGTTCATGGGGGAAGTGCCCTTCCACGAAGTGTATATACATGGCTTAGTGCGTGATGCCGAAGGCCACAAAATGTCTAAATCTAAAGGCAATGTACTTGACCCCATCGACCTCATTGATGGCATCGACCTGGAAACACTGGTGACCAAACGCAGCGCTGGACTGATGCAGCCAGAGATGGCGAAAAAAGTGGAGACCCAAACGCGCAAACAATTCCCAGACGGCATTCCCGCCTTCGGTACTGATGCGCTACGTTTCACTTTTGCCGCATTGGCTAGCACCGGCCGCGATATTCGCTTTGAGACGGCACGTATCGAAGGATACCGTAACTTCTGTAACAAGCTGTGGAACGCGGCGCGTTATGTGTTGATGTTTGCCGCACCGGATGCCTCAAGCAGCATCGGCGTAGAAATCAATACCGCCAAACTGACCCTTGCTGATCGCTGGATTATCTCTAAGCTCCAAATCGCAGAACAAGAAATTGCTACAGCGATTGAGACCTACCGTTTCGATTTCGCCGCCCAGGCAATCTATGAATTCACCTGGAACGAATATTGCGACTGGTACGTCGAACTTTCCAAAGCCACGCTCTCCGCGCCGGATGCAGACCCTGAGGAGCAACACGCCACGCGTAGTACCCTGATCCGCGTGCTGGAAACATTGTTGCGCCTAGCCCATCCAATAATCCCGTTCATCACCGAAGAAATTTGGCAACGTGTCGCACCCTTAGCGGAAAAACAGGGCGAGACGATAATGCTGCAACCCTACCCCGTAGCGCAACCCGAAAAAATTGATGCGGCTGCGGTGCAAGATATGGAGTGGGTCAAGGCAGTAATATTGGGCATTCGTAAAATACGGGGTGAAATGAACATTGCACCAAGCAAGGCCTTGCCTGTACTACTGCAAGGTGGTTCGATGCAGGATCGCGCCCGTACCCAAGCGCATTATATTTATCTAAAAGCGTTGGCTAGGCTCGACACTATAACCTGGCTACACGACAAAGAAGTAGCGCCCGAATCGGCGACCGCATTAGTGGGCGAGATGAAAGTCTTTATTCCTATGGCCGACGTGATTGACAAGCAAGCGGAGCTACTGCGTTTAGACCGAGAAATTCAAAAAATTCGCAAGGATCTGGCCAAAAGCGAAGTCAAGCTGAGTAATCCGGACTATGTTGAGCGAGCGCCGCGCGACGTGGTCGACAAAGAACGCGCGCGTATCAACGAACTGCGTTCGGCGATCAAACAACTTGATGAGCAACTCGCGCGTATTGAGGCCTTATAAAAAACCTCGCTACCCTTCTTCGTAAGCTAGGGGGGGGGGTAGCGAATTTACTGTTTTGCAGGGTAGTGTCGTGCGTGTACAGTCGACGCCATGCTCCGCAGTGCTTATTTAACCCAGTTTTTCCATTAGCACTCTGCTGCGGCTTCACAAAGCACTGTATCTGCGCGAGGAAAGAAGAAAAACAGCCTGTCACCGTAGTGTGAATAC
>JANPPH010000219.1:0-2733 GCA_031428395.1 Gammaproteobacteria bacterium | reverse complement strand
TCAGACCGGCTTGGCATTGGTATATCGGGCATAATGCTGGCAAGCAATTATCTATCGTGGCCCAAGCGTTCTTGGACTTTATCAAGACTCAAAGTGAAACCATTGCCGATTTTTCATTCGCCTTGTCGTCACCCCAAATTCCCCAGGCGTAATCAGACCAGCGCATGACTAAAGCCGTTACAGAAACAAAAACTTTGGATAGCCGCGATCTAGGGCTGGTGCTAGCGCAACAACTGCTTGGTGTTGAGGATCTGCACTATGGCTTATGGAGCGATGATCTAGCGCTGACAGTAAATAATATTCCTGTGGCTCAGCAGCGCTACACCGACATGCTGCTCGCTGCGCTGCCGCCGCCACAGAGCCAAGCGCGGATATTGGACATCGGCTGCGGTACGGGGCATCTAATGGCGCAAATGCTCGACAAGGGATACCTGGTAGACGGTGTGATCCCATCCGAAAATTTAGCCGCCAAAGTGCGCGAGCGTTTACGTATTCGTGGCAACACCACGAGCCAAGTGTATCAATGTCGTCTTGAGGAACTTGGCAGCGGGACACATGGTAATCGCTATGATGTTGCGTTGTTCAGCGAAAGCTTTCAATACATCCCCATTCCAGCCGCCTTCGAGCAACTAAAAAAACTCGTCAAACCTGACGGCTTGATAATTATTTGCGATTTTTTTAAAACAGATGCAAACCCAGTCGGACGCTCCGGAGCAGATTTCGGCGGGGGCCACCCGTTGGCCTCTTTTTATGCTCTACTTAAAGATGCACCATTTGTCACCGTGCGCGATGATGACATCACCCAACTAGTCAGCCCGAATTTGCAACTCGTCAACGATTTATTGCAGCAGCGCATTGGCCCCGCCTGTTTCACTGTCAGCGGCTACGTAAGACAGCGTTATCCATTAATCGCCTGGATTATTCGCAAAGCTTTTAACGCCAAATTAACCAAGTTACGTCTGAAATATCTTTCGGGGCAGCGTAACAAAGAAACGTTTGAGAAATACAAAAACTACCGCCTTATTATTTTAAAATACGCCCCCTAAATAGCGTGCATATAGGCGCCTATATGCACGCTATAAAACCTCGATCTAAGGTTGGTCCACCTCATCGGGCGCACGGCGCATCATGTCCGGCTGATGACGTTCGCGCTCACGAATAATCTTATCACTGTCTTTTGGGCGAGTCCCGCGCTGAGTTTCGGACGAGCTCGGCATTTGACCTTCAATCACTTCAAACTGTGAGAACTCTGCTTGATCAAGCCGATTATCAGCATCCACATCGACATGATCAAACTCTTGGGTCAGCGTAGCGTTTTCACCACGTTCTGCTTCTTTTTTACTGATATAGCCATCATGGTTTAAGTCAAAATCTTGAAACCGCGCCGTAGATGAATCCGTTGGTTCGAGCAGTATTGTTGACTGAGGATCACTCGATGCACCCCAAGAACCACCCACAGCTAACGCGCTACTCGCAACACCTAATCCAGAAATCAAACCAATAGCCGCAAGCGGCACAACGATTCTTCTCATATGACACCTCCTTGTTAACTACTGAACTCGTCCCTGGTAAATCACTTGGGCGAGGCTAGAACAGGAGCAAGGCCCCTCACAGAGCCCGCTCTTACTATTTAAGTATAGATAAGATGCGCTAGGATGCCCGATTATCGGCCTGGTGAGGAACCGCCGCTGGGGGCGGAATCACTTGGCGCAGAACCAGGCGCCATCTCTTTTTGCTCCGTCACTTCAAATTGAGCGAACTCACCTTCGTCGAGTCGGCTATCGCCATCGGCATCCACCTTATCGAAGGACAGAGACAAATTGGAACTCCCTTGCGCCTCATCCTTACTGATATAACCGTCCCCGTTGGCGTCCAGTGATTTAAAGCCGGACGAAGCCGATGTACCAGTTCCGCTCGACATACCCGGCGAACTAGACGAACGGGGAGAACTAGAGCTGGGAGAATCGGCTGCTATCACAGCCCCGCTTGCCATGCCCAAACTCAGAACGACAACTGCCGAAGACATTATAAATTTGCTCATCATTAACTCTCCTTATTAGTTGATCCGCTTTTTAAGACGTGTTACAATTTGAGGGTTTTTCCTCAAATGATTCACTTCTATACGACACAGGGCAATGATCATGCCATCGTGATTATTTGCCCATCAGTCAACACTTTAGGTTACTTTCTCGTTTTTTTCAAAGATGGCGTCAATATAATTAGCGTCACTTTATAGGGACAAATATTTCCCCAAACTTTAGTAAGCTCATGTTTTGGCGCGCAACTTTTTTGTCGCAAAATAGTGACACAAAAAACTATGGAAATTCGCGACGTAATACGTCAAGATTAGCCGCGCCTAATTTTTTCGCGACATGCTGCCCTTAAAAGTTGCGTAGCATCAGCACTTCCAACGGCAAGGTATTGTCTGCGGGTGGCGCAAAGAATTCCGGGTTAGTCGCAGCGGCCGCTTGTTCTGGCAACATCAGCAATACTTTACCTTTATAGCCTGCGTCCTCGCGCGTTTCCCACATGGCGAGGAATTGTGGTAGCGATATGATGCGGTTTCCCCAGGAGGGATCGCCCAACCATACAGATTTTTCGCTCATGCCACGCAGTACCGAAAAATGATCATCGCCGCGATAACGCAAATAGACAATAACCGGCACTTTTAGCTTGCGCAATTGCTCGATGCCTAGCGCAAACCCCGCGCCCTTAAAGCCATATTGTGGCAAC
>JANPPH010000218.1:0-5665 GCA_031428395.1 Gammaproteobacteria bacterium | reverse complement strand
CATCATTTGTTCATACAGGACTGACGCCTGCTCGGCCTGGGTGCCTTTTTGATCATTCCAATAGCGCACACCCGCCAGCACAGCGAGGCCGAGAATCAGACCGATAAGGATGGACTTGCCATGTTGGCTCCACCACCTTTTAATGTTTTCGATCTGTTCTTCTTCTGTCGTATAACCTTCCACAAAATCTCCTTAATCGCTTAAGCTTAAAAAATCCGCTAACGCTTGCTGCGCAAGCACGGTCTGCGGTTTATCTTCGCGTAAATACTTCACCGCTACATTACCTTGTGCAGTCTCGTCTTCGCCCAGGATCAATGCCCATTTGGCTCCCGACTTGTCAGCCCGCTTTAATTGGTTCTTAAAACTGCCACCGCCACAATTCACTTCGATCGACAAACGTGGATGCGCATCTCTGATCTGCTCGGCCAGCAGGAGACCAAGCTGCTGCGATTCGTTACCGACCATCACCATGTAGCAATCCGGAGCTCGCGCGCTTGCGTCACCCCGCTTCGCCTTCAGTATGGCGACCAACCTGTCCAAGCCCATCGCACAACCAATTGCTGGCGTCGCTTTACCGCCCAATTGCGCGACTAATCCATCGTAGCGTCCGCCCGCACAAACAGTGCCTTGCGCGCCCAACTCATCGCTTACCCACTCAAACACGGTGCGATTATAGTAGTCTAGACCGCGAACCAAGCGCGGATTAAATGTGGCGGCGACACCTGCTTTTGTAAGCAGAGCATTGAGTTCCGCAAAGTGCTCTTGTGACTCGGTATCCAGATAGTCTTGGAGCGACGGCGCTTTGCTTAGCATATCTTGCATCGCGGGATTCTTGCTGTCCAAAATACGCAGCGGATTGCCGTGCAAACGTCGGCGGCTATCGTCGTCTAGCTGACTATCGTGCGCTAAAAGATATTTGACCAATTCTTCGCGATAATTGGCGCGCGCGGCAAGCGAGCCTAAGGAATTAAGTTGCAGCTGCAAACCTGTCAACCCGAGCCGCTTCCACAAACGCGCGGTCAGCAAAATCATCTCGGCATCGATATCCGGGCCTGGCATGCCAAAGGCCTCGACACCCACTTGATGAAACTGCCGGTAACGACCTTTTTGCGGCCGCTCATGGCGAAACATCGGCCCTTGATACCATAAACGTTGTATCTGGTTATACAGCAATCCATTTTCGATGCCTGCGCGTACACTGCAGGCAGTACCCTCGGGTCGCAGGGTCAGGCTATCGCCGTTGCGATCGTCGAAGGTGTACATCTCTTTCTCGACGATATCCGTGACTTCGCCGATAGTACGTTTGAATAACTCGGTTTTTTCGACGATAGGTAATCGAATTTCCCGATAGCTGTAAGCCTCAAGCACCTCGCGCAGCGTTTCCTCAAGATAGCGCCAAAGCGGCGTCTCATCCGGAAGAATATCGTTCATGCCTCGAACAGCTTGGATAGTAGTCATAACAGAGTAGGTCAGTCTAAGGCGTTAGGCATTTGAAAGGTGCCAGCATATATCAAGCCCTAGGCCAATGGCGAGAGCAATTGGGCCTAGCCCAGATTTTCCATTAGCCCTCTACTGCGGCCGCACAAGGCGCTAAATCTGCGCGAGAAAAATTGAAAAACAGCCTGTCACCGTAGAGTGACTACGCCTCCGGCTATTTTTCAATTTTTCTCGCACCTCTTCAACACCTCGCACGCCCTCGCTACGAGCACTAATGAAAAATCTGGGCTAAGACAATCTAATTATCCGAGCCTTGCGACTGAATTAATAAGTTCGTTTCTTTGGCGTCCGGAAAATCGTTTTTCAACTGTTTTGCATATTTGCGGGTTGCGGTTTTATCCTGCAATTCACGTTCGATTCTCACTGCCAACCAGAGCACTTGGGGGCTAGGCGGAGCGGCGTCCATGCAACGCTGTATATAGGCTCGGGCGCTAAGAAAATTGCCGCGCTCGAAATTGAGCGTGGCCATTTGACACAGCGTATTGGGCAGTTTAGGATTGAGTTTTAACGCGCTGCGAAAATATTTCTCCGCCTTCTCGACATTCCCATTACGAAACGCGCAACGACCGGCATTTTCATAGACTAACTCCGGCGTTCTATAGTCCGGGTTATTGATCGCTAAGGCAAACTGCTCTTCTGCCTCGGTGAGCTTGTTTAAATCGCACAGAAACACACCGTAATTATTGCGAATTTCGGGGTTGCCGGGTGCCAATTTTAGGGCTTTGCGGAAATGCAGTTCCGCGTCTGCGTTTTGACCGAGTTGATGATAGAGCTCGCCAAAGTAATGATGCGCCGCTGGCAATTGGGGATCAAGATCTAGGGCTCGTTGCAATTTTTCCCGCGCCTCGTCACGCTGGCCACGCTGTAAATAGGCGCCGCCCATGTCGGCATAGACTTGAGCGAGATTTGGCTCAGAACTGCCTCTACTCCGGTTTCCACTGCACGCCGCAATCGTGCAAAGAGCGAGAGTCACTAGGGCTAGGCGTGCGAACTTACCCTGCCACATTACTCATCTCCTGCGCCAAGGCCGCGAATTTACTGCTGCGTTTGGTACGATCCAAGACCTTGCCCGCCAATTGCCCGCATGCCGCATCAATATCGTCGCCACGTGTTCTGCGGGTGATCGTGGTGAACCCGGCCGCCATCAAGACATCATGGAACTTATCGATTTCCTGACGGCTTGAACGTTCAAACTGGGTTTGCGGAAACGGGTTGAAGGGGATCAAATTCACTTTGGCTGGCACATCGCGCAATATAGAGGCCAATTCCCGCGCATGGGCAGGCGTATCATTCACGCCCTTGAGCATTACGTATTCGAAGGTTACGCGCCGGTGCGGCTTGTCTGCGACGTAACGCTTACAGGCCGCTAACAAATCTTTGATCGGATATTTCTTATTCAACGGCACTAATTCATTACGCAGCACGTCATTAGGCGCATGTAACGAGACGGCAAGACTGACATCGCACACTTCGCGTAAGCGATCCAATGCAGGGATAACGCCGGCCGTGCTAAGCGTTATGCGGCGCTTCGACAAACCGTAGCCGAAGTCATCCATCATGATATGAATCGCTTTAACTACGTTATCGAAATTCAACAGTGGCTCGCCCATCCCCATAAATACGACGTTGGTGATGAGTCGATCTTTTGAGGGTGAGTCGCCTAATGAGCGAAACGCTACCCACAGTTGAGAGACGATTTCTGCCACGGTCATGTTGCGATTAAACCCTTGGCGCGCAGTGGCGCAAAAGGTACAGTTCAGCGAGCAACCCACTTGCGATGACACGCACAACGTGCCACGTTCGGTCTCGGGGATGAACACCGTTTCCACGCAATTGCCACAGGCAAGCTTTAGCAGCCACTTGCGCGTGCCGTCGTGGGAGGTTTGCTCCAGGACGATTTCCGGCAGGTTGATTACTGCCTGTTCCTGAAGGGTTGCGCGCAGTTTCTTACCCAAATTCGTCATCGCATCAAAATTATCGATGCCATGCTGGTGAATCCATTGAAATACCTGCGCAGCACGAAAAGGCTTTTCGCCCATTTTGGCAAAAAAACCCTCTAGATCCTGCCGATCACATTCCAACAGATTGATTTTGGGCTGTGTTTCCAAGGGTTTTACCGACCGCAAATATCGCTGGAGTCGAAGAAAAACTGAATTTCAGTTTTAGCGTTCTCGAGCGAATCGGAACCATGAACGGCATTGGCCTCAATCGAATCAGCGAAATCGGCGCGGATAGTGCCGGCAGCTGCCTCTTTGGGGTTAGTTGCACCCATGATTTCACGATGCTTGGCCACGGCGTTGTCGCCCTCCAATACTTGCACCATCACCGGGCCGGTGATCATAAACTTAACCAAGTCGTTGAAAAAAGGACGTTTGTTGTGGACGGCATAGAAACCTTCTGCCTGCTGACGGCTCAACTTCACCATCTTAGCTGCAACGATACGCAAACCGGCCTGCTCAAAGCGGCTGTAAATCTGGCCGATGACACTTTTCGCCACGGCATCGGGTTTGATAATGGAAAGAGTACGTTCGATAGACATATGCGGATTACCTTGGGCTGACAGATGACAACTCACGCGCAGGACGCGCGCGTAGAAAATAGCTAATCAGTTTAACGCATTACGGTAGGGAGGACAATCAAAAGCATGTCCTGCGCGGAAGCATTTTTCGTTCCAAAGAGCGCTTAACACCACTTCTATGTCGCAGATTGACGTTGACCAAGCCCTCGCCGTAAGGCTTTATTTCGGCATCGCAGACCTCACATCAAGTTGTTTACAACATCATCGTTATTGAAGCGACTACGTGACGCCTACACCCGAACCAGGATGGGTAAAGTCATTCCAATCATTTAGCTGCCCCACATAAAGGCTGGTAACTTGCTGACGCGACAGCGCTGGCATGCTCTCTAGAGATTCCCGATTGCCGGTCACCACAGAACTCTGAGCGTCCTGTATCGCATTACGTAAGGCTGTGGTAACGGGCACACCCCAGATCACCGCGTTTTGGCTCGATACAGTAAGGCGTTGGACTTCAGCGGTGGTGGCACCGAAAAGGCGAGGCTCGACATCCGAAATGCCCGCATCAGACACTCGATTTTGCAGGGTGCCAGACGTGGTGCAAGTATGATCAAAAAACGCGCCAAAGGGGGGCGCGGCTGGGGTAGCAGCAGGACTGTTGCAGCCCGAAACGTTAGCAGGATTCAAAAAAGCCAATAACGTTTGGTTCGCTACCGGTTGAACGCCATTACCTGAACCACCCACCGACGATTTAAAAAAAGCTACTCTTTGGCCACCAGCGGGAAAAGTAGGAATCGTTGCGCTAGTGATGTTACACAAGAAAAGGCGTTGATTGCCATTGCCGGTGACGCGATAGATATGTAACGAGTTGTTGGTACATTGTAAACGGAACCAACGTTCGATACCTTGATCTTGAGCCGATGCACCGGAGGCGAAGACGTTTAAAAAACCGGCCGGATTTGCATTGTAATCTGCTAGGGTAGTCTGCGCCATAACATTGGCGCTGGCTAAGCCCATAGCGGCGGCCGCTAGGCCTAAAATTACTTTATTCATCTTCATGAATTAGATCCCTTGTGTTATGTTAAGAATGATTTATGCGGCGACAACATTTGTTTCGGAGGTTTGACGACGAGCTACGCCCAACAAACCGATCAAGGCAGAACCCATCAACCAAATTGCAGCGGGAACCGGAACGACAGCTGCGGCTGCAGCCGTTTGATACTTTAGAACGCCATCAGCACCAAATGTCCAGGTGGCAAAACCGTCTGCATTCTGATAGGCGGTGTAGAGAGCAGGGGCGCGGTTGTTTGCGCCGGGGATGATCGAATAAAAACCTAGGCTGTCGCCAATGGCTGCAGCATTACTCATGGTAATCGTTGCGCCAAAGTCATCCTGCCAACGTATGGACTCGCCTGGGCGCGTCGTATCGCAAGACGGATTTGTGGCGCAGCCCGTCGCTTCTCCATTAATTAAGTTGAACGTTTGTTCCATATTGTTAAACGCCGCGACGATACCAGTGGTCGGCTGTGAAACCGGCCCACCACCATTTAGCGTGCCTGTTGTCAAAAGCTCGCGGCCAGCTGCTTGAGTTTCTAGGAGTGAACTACCATCCGCCGCTGACACGTTCCAAAGGACGGTAGACGTGTTGTTGCC
>JANPPH010000217.1:0-3737 GCA_031428395.1 Gammaproteobacteria bacterium | reverse complement strand
CTAAAAAAGGCAGTTGGAAACGTAGCGAGGGCGCTTAAGATGTTGAAGATGGAAGATTTTTTCGTTAAATTTTGGCGAAGCCGTAGTTACCCCTACGGTGAGCCAAAATTTAACGAAAAAATCTTGCAGATTCAGCATCTTAAGCGTCCGCAGTAGTTACCAACTGCCTTTTTTAGGTTGAATGTCGTGGGCTTCCCTATCCATCACTTCTGTGGCGTGGGCGCACCATTGCCACATCTACATCTAAATGCGCGTTTGCGCTACGCCATGCTGTTCTTGCTGCTGTAGCGCCCACATATGCGCATACACGCCACCTTGTTCAAGCAGCTCGCGATGACTACCGCCTTCTACAATACGCCCTTGATCCATGACTAAAATACGATCGGCATCGACAATCGTGGATAGACGATGAGCAATCACAAGTGTGGTGAAATGCGCCGCCACATCCCGCAATGCGCTTAACACAGCTTGTTCCGATTTAGAATCTAGCGCGGACGTCGCTTCATCAAAAATTAAAATCTTCGGATTTTTTAAAATCGTGCGCGCAATGGCCACGCGTTGCTTTTCACCGCCAGAGAGTTTCAAACCGCGCTCACCGACCATCGTCTCGTAGCCTTCGGGTAAGGATTCGATAAAACTGTGTATATGTGCCATTTCAGCCGCGCGTATGATCTCTGCACGTTCGGCGCCAGGTTTGGCGTAGGCGATGTTGTAGTAAATGGTATCGTTGAACAACACGGTATCTTGCGGCACGATACCAATCGCGGCACGCAGACTTTTTTGCGTCACCTCGCGAATGTCGTGATTATTGATCAAGATCTGCCCACCTTCTACATCATAAAAACGAAACAGCAGTCTCGCTAAGGTGGATTTCCCCGCGCCACTTGGGCCGACCACCGCAACTTTACAGCCGCTGGGAATGTGAAAACTCACGTCATGCAAAATTTGCCTTGCTGGGCCATAGCCAAAATTGACCTGCCTAAATTCCACCGTGCCATCGCCCACATCCAAATCGCGCGCCGACGGTTTGTCCACCACGTCCGGTGCGTTGTTGAGCAAATTAAACATTTTCTCCATATCGGCGAGCGAATGTTTAATTTCTCGATAAACAAAACCAAGAAAATTCAGCGGTAAAAACAACTGTAGAAGGTAGGCGTTGACCAGCACTAAATCGCCGAGCGTGAGAGAACCATCAACGACGCCCTGACTTGCCATGATCATGAGCCAAGTCACGCCAATGGCGATGATCGCGCCTTGGCCAAAATTAAGCACAGCAAGCGAGGTTTGATTTTTTACCGCAGCGTCTTCCCACACCGCGAGATTTTCATCGTAACGCCGCGCCTCGTAGTCTTCGTTGCCAAAGTATTTCACCGTCTCGTAATTGATCAGGCTATCAATCGCGCGGGTATTGGCTTTGGAATCCATGTCGTTCATGGTGCGACGAAAACGCATCCGCCATTCCGTCACCACCAACGAGTAGACAATGTAGAGCGCGATAGTGCCAAACGTGACAAAGGCAAAACTAGGTTTGTAATTGATAAACAAAATGCCAGCGATCAAGCCGATCTCAAGCAAGGTCGGTAGGATATTGAACAACATGAACGACAACAGAAAACTAATGCCGCGACTGCCGCGTTCGATGTCACGAGAAATGCCCCCCGTTTGGCGTTCCAAATGAAAGCGTAAGGCAAGTGCATGCAGGTGGCGGAATACTTTGAGCGCAACGCGGCGGACGGAATGTTGCGTGACTTTGGCAAATACTGCATCACGCATTTCATTAAAGAGGGCCGAAGCGAGCCGCAACGCACCGTAACCAAACAGCAACGCCAGCGGTAAGATAAGAATCGGTTGGCGGGCACTATCGAGGCTATCGACTATCTGTTTTAACAGCAACGGCACGGCGACGCTCGCCACTTTCGCCACCACCAGAAAAATGATCGCGAGGATTACGCGGTGTTTGTGTTCCCATAAGTAAGGAAACAATGACAAAATTGTTTTCCAGGCGCCACGTGGGCTACTGGGTGCTTGATGGCCATGTCCATGCATCATTTGACGATCTAATTCCTTGATTTAATTTATATAACAACTCATTCGGCTGTTTGGCCTAATTCGTGCGTATGGTATGATAAATACATCAGCAGTAAGTTCTATGATCTTGAGGTTAACATCTTATGCCAATTTATGAATACCGCTGCGAAGTTTGCGGTCACAAACTCGAATCCCTGCAAAAAATGAGCGACCCGGCATTGACCGATTGCCCTAAATGCGGAAAACCCGACCTTAAAAAACTGATCTCCGCTTCGGGTTTCCGCTTAACCGGAACTGGCTGGTACGCCACTGATTTTAAAGGCCCCGGCAAAAAGGATGCAGCAAAGTCAGGGCAGTCCGAAGAAACATCGACCAAGGTCGATGCAAAGGTTGAAGTAAAAGCTGAGGCTAAGACAGAAGCTAAAACCGAAACACCAAGCCCCAAAACGGCGACTTAGGTCCGTTTTAGCGCTTATTGGTTGCGGCGTTCGGTATCTCACCGTAATATTTCAGGTTTTGCCTACAACTCACTTATATATTTTTAGGAACGGACGTCCCATGCGCAGTCACTATTGCGGGCAACTGAACGAATCATTCATCGGGCAAACCGTCCAGCTATGCGGCTGGGTAAATCGCCGCCGCGACCACGGCGGGGTTATTTTCATTGACTTGCGCGACCGCGAAGGCCTGGTGCAAGTTGTGTTTGCACCCGAAATGGCAGAGTCATTTCTGGCCGCTGAAAGCGTTCGCCACGAATATGTTGTCCGCATTACGGGGCTGGTGCGCAAGCGCCCACCCGGAACCGAAAACGCTGACAGACCCACCGGCCAGGTTGAAATTGAGGGGCAGGCTCTAGAAATATTAAACGCCGCTGAAACCCCACCGTTCCAGATTGACGACGACACTGTCACCGAAGAAAACCGTCTGCGTTATCGTTATATTGATTTGCGCCGCCCGGAAATGTCACAGCGCTTACGTTTGCGGGCCCGCGTCGCCAGTCATTTGCGCCGCTTCCTCGAAGCGCGTGACTTTTTGGAAATCGAAACCCCCATTCTGACCAAATCCACGCCGGAAGGTGCGCGCGATTATCTCGTCCCGAGCCGCACCCATCCCGGCGAGTTTTTTGCCCTGCCGCAATCGCCGCAATTGTTTAAGCAGTTGCTCATGATGTCAGGTTTTGATCGTTACTATCAGATTGTACGTTGCTTCCGCGATGAGGACTTACGCGCGGACCGGCAACCCGAGTTCACTCAATTGGACATAGAAGCTTCGTTCATCAATGAAGATCAGTTGATGACGCTCATGGAAGACATGATGCGTGAGGTGTTTGCGGAAACCTTGAAAGTGGCCTTGCCGCATCCTTTTCCTCGCATGACGTATGCCGAGGCCGCCTCGCGTTTTGGCGTAGACAAACCTGATTTACGTATACCGCTTGAATTGATCGAAGTCGGCGATTTGATGGAGAACGTGGATTTTAAAGTCTTCGCTGGGCCCGCAAAAGATCCCAATGGACGCGTGGCAGCGCTATGTGTGCCGCGTGGCGGCGAAATGTCGCGCAAGGAAATTGACGACTACACGAGCTTTGTCGGCATTTATGGCGCCAAGGGTTTGGCGTATATCAAAGTTAACCAACGCGCTGCAGGACGCGAGGGTCTGCAATCGCCCATCGTCAAATTTTTGCCCGATGAGGTGATCGCGGCCATCATGGA
>JANPPH010000216.1:0-4890 GCA_031428395.1 Gammaproteobacteria bacterium | reverse complement strand
ACAACTGTGGAGTGCCTTACGTATACAAGCATCTAATTGTTAATATAAACAATTCTTTTTTGCCTTTAAGAAATATGCGGCCCTGTTAGGCGGTTGAGACCTGCCGAATTTTCATGTGTGCCACCTTCTACGCTCTCACGTATCAACCGCTTTTTCGCAACCAGTCCTAGCGGCTTTGTGATTTCTAACGCGTTTTTCCCTCAAATCTCACGCTAACCCTCAAGTCATTCCACAGTCGTCCGAAACGCTATAGCAAGGTTCCATTTAGTTTGAGAATTTTCGAGGGCGGTGTGTTTCAATTCATTCGTACGGATAGACTGCGTTATAGCTTATCGCCACGACTAACCCAAGCGGACCCAAAAGTCGACCGTTCGTTGCGGCATTCGGTGAAGGATGCTGTGTCGCATCAGGTTATGACAGGGTGCGGCGAAGCGTATTTTTCCGCTTTTGCATTATTTCTCAAGGCCAGCACCGCGCAAATTGCGTGGCTGGTTTCATTGCCGCCACTGTTGGGATCGATCGCACAGCTTTTATCTGCTTGGTTAGGGCGACATCCAGGGCGGCGTAAACGAATCATCATGACCGGCGCATTGCTCCAAGGAATTGCCTGGCTGCCACTGCTCTCGCTGCCGCTTCTATTTCCCAACCATGCGATTACGCTGCTGATTAGCTGCGTGGTGATTTACCACGCGATGGGGCACTTTATTGCGCCACAGTGGAGCAGCCTGATGGGAGATTTGGTGCCGGAAGAACAACGTGGGCGCTATTTTGCTATGCGCACGCGCCTGGCCAGCATTACCGCGTTTGTGTCATTAGTATGCGCAGGCCTAACGCTACATTATTTTCACGAACAGGGGCTCACTGCGGCGGGTTTTATTGTAATTTTTATAGCGGCCTGCATAGCGCGCTTTAAATCCGCTTATCACCTAAGCTGCATGCACGACCCACCACACCCCACGACGAAGTGGCACTCACGTTCAGCGAGCCAGTGGATAACAACTTTTCGCCATTCGCCCTTCGTTCGCTTTTCCATGTGTTTTGCATTGCTGCAATGCGCGGTGTCAATTGCATCGCCATTTTTTACCGTCTATATGTTGCGTGATTTGCACTATAGCTATCTAGAGTTCATGGCGAACACTGCGATTGTCGTCATCGTTCAGTTCTTGACCTTAAACATGTGGGGACGTTGGAGCGACAAATTCGGTAACAGGTTCGTGTTAATCATCACAGGAATTGCAATTCCAATCTTGCCCTTGTTATGGTTTATGTCCGCAGACTACGTTTGGTTATTATTTGCGCAAGCCATGGGTGGTTTCGTATGGGCTGGCTTCAGCTTATGTGCGAGCAACTATGTGTATGACCTAGTGCCGAGCGGCAAGCGCGCAACGTATGTCGCTCTGCATAACGTCCTCACTTGTATCGCAGTATTTTTCGGCGCCATGCTAGGTGGCTACCTTGGCATGATATTACCCACGCATTACTCATGGTTTGGTTCAGACCTACAGGTTACCAGTGCGCTATTAGTTGTATTCTTGATATCAGCGCTGGCGCGTGGCCTAATGGTGGCGATGTTACTCCCTCAGTTGCGGGAAGCGCGGCGGGTGACGCCTATAACCGTGCCCCGCTTACTGTTTCGTTCTGTGCAAGTCAGCAAGATTATGGATTCCTTACCCGTTTGGGCGCGGCGACGGACGAAAACACCTAGCCAACAAGAAAACAGCTTGCCGATACAAGCAGAACAGTAATTTTTGCGTAACTAGTCAACACCCGTGTTCCCCTTCCCTATTTATCTCGCCCTATAGACACTGCCAAGCCGAACGTTGGCACTTTGGGCGTGGTCTGCTACAGTCGATTTACAAACCGCCTTACTCTCCTTCGACGATCATGAAAAATGAAACCCATTAGCAGAACGTTTTTGACTGGTCTTATCACTATTCTTCCGCTAATCGCTACCTTCTACCTGCTATTTTGGTTGGCGGCGGCGGCGGAATCTTTGTTGGGGCGCGTTATTCGCAAATTCTTGAGCGATGAGTATTATTGGCCTGGCATGGGTTTGCTTATGGCCCTGGCATTGATCTTCTCTGTGGGCCTGTTAATGCGTACCTGGGCGGTACGGCGATTTGTCGGTTACGGTGAAGCTCTGCTATATCGCTTACCCGTGATCAAATCCATTTACGGCGCGATCCGGGATTTTTTAGGTTTTTTTTCAGAGTCAAACAAAGATGAGTTTCGTCAAGTAGTAAAGGTCAAAGTGGCCGAACCTGATATGTATCTCATCGGTTTTGTTACACGCAGCAACTTCACCGATTTTTCACCGCAGCTGGGTACTCAGGATACAGTGGCAGTGTATTTTCCGATGAGTTATCAGATAGGAGGTTATACGGTATTAATGCCGCGCACAGCAGTAGAGCCGATCAATATATCGATGGAAGAAGCGATGAAGTTTGTGGTGACTGCCGGGATGGCGGCAAGCATAGCCAAAGCACCTCCGGAGCGCACTCTACTCTAAGCGAAGTATCGGCCGATCAAAAAAAAAGGCCGTCACGATACTGCAACGGCCGACTAAACTTCACGCCTTTTCAAGCATGTCGGCTAATATTTTGGGGCCGCTCTCTAAGGTTAGGGGCTTTAAAATATAGCCAAGGATGCCTTCTTTGGTACAAGCATCCATGACGCTTTTTTCCGCCACCGACGTAAGCATTACGATCGGTGTTTTCTTATCGCCTTCGCGAATAATCTTCAATGCGGCGTCGCCAGGAATGTTGGGCATTACCACATCCATGAAAATAAACGCGGGCTTTTCAGATGCGTATTTCTTCACTGCATCTTCGCCGTCCACGGCTTCAACAATATTTTCGTAGCCTAGCGTATTAAGATACTTTCTAATTGAAGTACGAATCATTTTCATGTCGTCTACAATCATTATTTTCGCAGTTTTAGGCAACATGTTCATCTCCCCGTTTTTTCATGCAGCAGATAGTTGAAGTAAAAACGGCCAACATTCTCAACATGAATCGGGATAGACAAGATTTCAGTTACGTTACTAAGCATTCTCGTCATGTCTTCCATGTTAGAAGTGAAATAAGGTGGGCTAAACTTCATGCCCAGCTCCGCTCGTTCTAGCTCGCGCGTGGCAAGACCAATAGCCGTATTGCCAAATTCCGCCAACGCATCACTCATATCGGCATTTAGTTCGAAAAGTTCTGTCATCTCACCTAGCACGTTTTGACGCACCTTATTTCCGACTGCCAAGGCGGTCTCAATATAATGGTGCATCAAGACATGGCCTTCAATGGTTCCCGTGGTCTCAGCCACCACAGCATAACCTTTGAATTTAAATTTTTGTGGATCGTCCTGGAATCCAGCGCCTGCGGTGGCACGTAGTCCTGCCATACTCTCCAAGGTTCGTATTGTTTCCTCAACGAATGGCGTCAAAATTCGATTTTGTATTTCGCTTAGTTCCATTGTCATCACCCGAAATTAGCTTCAGGCACAGATATCGGCGGGTGAAATTATAACTTTAAGTTTGGCGTAAGAGGATATTGCGAAGGGGTGTAGCGGAAACTATTAGCTGGTAGGCGCCCTCGTGGTGCTGTTAACAAGCACCCCGGGGAATTCAAACCCATTCGCCGCAACCCCAGCGGCACGGAGCATGAAAATTACGTGCTCCGTGCCGTACATTCCCGTGTGCCCGTGTGTAGGCTTTCCTGGAGGCTCTATGCGGCCGACTCACGCCAGTTTTCGAGTGAGGGCATGGCCTTGCCCTCAACGAGCATGATTACGCCCCGCGCCATGCGATACGCCCACCACAATAAAACTCCAACACCGATTACCAAACCAATAGCGAAGTAGGCTGTGCCGATGGCTATCATTCCGAAAATCATGCTAGAGATAAACGACACCATCAGCCAATGATGATGAGTATAAGCGAACTCCAAGGCTTCAGCCTGTCTATGATCGCCTTGGTTGAGTAACCGCTTGTATTCACGCACTTTAATGAAATTGATAATTAAACCGATGGGAGCAAAGACAATCAGGACATGCAGAATATACGTTAACCAAAGCAACTTAGTGTGGGTATTGTTTTCCATCGGACCCTCCAATGCGGTGTAATTACATTGAAGTATAGCTTTCGCCGTGAGTTCTTCTGTGACTAGCTCACCGCTATTGGTGCGGCAAAACTAATTGTGTGGAGATCGCACCCGCTCGCGCATGACGCGCAGTAAGGGTGACAAACCCGCCTGTTGGCGCATGAATCAGCCACTCTACCTTGGCCCGTTCTTGCGTCGAATCAGCATTAAGACCAGCCCATCCTGTCGGTGCAGAACCCTTATAAGCGCGACCCTCTAGTTGCGGGAGTTCTTCGCGATGCTCTCCGCTTAAGAGTTTTGCGTTCGAAGGCAATAAAATCTCGCAGACAACACCCCTAGCTTGCTTCTCTTGCGCTTTTTTGGTGACGTAAGTGGGCAGCCAGCCGCTATTGCTCACGACCAACCGCACAAGATAATGTTCATCGCTCAACACTTGGACATCAGCGTGGTGCAGTTCTAGGCGGGGTGAAAGCAAATTCTGCCACACCAGCCAAGCGGGGAAACGTTGAATTTCTTGTTCTAGCAAAGCGGGCGGCGGATTCCAAAATGAATACAAATTATCCCAACCGCCTAATTCGACTTTGCCCAGTTGTGGGTGCTCAAATTCATACCAATCGACAAAACCCTTGCCCTGAAGTTTCGCGTCACTCCATGCGAGCATCTTTATATCATCGTCAAATGGATGGTCGCGATACCAGTCGATCAGCTTGTAGTCTTGGATTCCCGCTTGGCGTTGCGGACTCCATATCTCTACTGTCCATGAAAAGGCGCCCAGATTGTCATACAGCCAGTCATCGAG
>JANPPH010000215.1:0-4404 GCA_031428395.1 Gammaproteobacteria bacterium | reverse complement strand
CCATCGCGCGCACATCGTGTTCTTTCGCCTGTTTTTTTAGAGTGATAATAAATTCATGCGTAGCGCGGCGCTGAGGGAAGGCGAGATCGAAACCGTTCTTGCGCAATTCTGCCATCATGTAGTTGGCGTTCAAGGTGGCGTATTCGGCGACGCGGCGCATGCCTTCGCGCCCGAGCATTCGAGCGTAAACATAGGCGCGCAGCAATACGCCGGCATTGCCCATAAAGGCGGATAAGCGACCAATGGATTGTGGCCGATCTTTTTCGGTTAACCAGCGATATTGGTGGCCGTCGAAATCCACCACGGGTATCGGCAAAAAGGGTAATAGTCGCTCGTTGACGCCGACCGGACCGGCGCCAGGGCCACCGCCGCCGTGCGGTGTGGAGAAGGTTTTGTGCAAGTTCATGTGGATGACATCGAAGCCCATGTCGCCCGGTTTTACCTTGCCCAAAATCGCATTCAAGTTCGCGCCATCGTAGTAGAGAAGGCCGCCAGCTTCATGTACGGTTTTGGCAATCTCCATGATACGGCGCTCGAATACGCCTAATGTCGACGGATTGGTGAGCATGATGCCTGCGGTTTGGGGTCCGACTGCCGCTTTCAGCGCATTAAGATCTACATCGCCTTGGGCATCGGTGGGTATTTCGCGCACCGTGTAGCCACACATGACGGCGGTGGCTGGGTTTGTGCCGTGCGCGGCATCCGGTACTAATATTTCGGTGCGGCCTGAGTCACCGCGACTTTGATGATAAGCACGAATCATGGCAACGCCAGCAAATTCGCCCTGAGCGCCGGCCATAGGAGTGAGTGAAACCGCTTTCATGCCAGTGACATCCTTAAGCATTTCCTGCAGCTCATGCATACATGCAAGAAACCCCTGTCCCTTGGTATCTGGGGCGAGGGGGTGACGTTGCTTGAAGCCGCTAAGCAGCGCTGCTGCATTGCAGGCGCGCGGGTTGTATTTCATGGTGCAGGAGCCAAGCGGATAGAAGTGCGTGTCGATGGAGAAGTTTTTTTGCGACAAGCGCGTGTAGTGGCGCACTGCCTGCAACTCCGATACTTCAGGCAGCAATGGTCTTTTCTGACGCCGAAGCGATGCGGGAATCGTGGCTAGATCCACCTGTTGCGCAGGCGCTTGGGCACTGCTGCGGCGTCCTGCTTGGGAGTGTTCAAAAATCAACATCGATACATCAACTCACTGGGCGTTATAAGTGTGTTATTGGATTACTTTAACCCAGATTTTCAATTAGCACTCTACTGCGGCCGCGCAAAGCACTGAATCTGCGCGAGAAAAGAAGAAAAACAGTCTGTCACCGTAGCGTGACTACGCCTCCGACTGTTTTTCTTCTTTTCTCGCCCATCTTCAGCACCTTGCGCGCCCTCGCTACGAGGCTAATGGAAAATCTGGGTTTAATGCGGCAACCGCTGTTTCGTAATCCGGTTCTTGTGCAATTTCAGGCACTAATTCGGTGTAAATCACTTTATCGTTTTCATCCAAGACCACCACTGCTCGTGCACAGAGGCCAGCTAAGGGTCCGTCGGTAATTAAGACGCCATAATCTTTAGCAAAGTCCTTAGAGCGTAGCATGGACAAACTGATGACATTGTTTAAGTCTTGTTCATGGCAGAAACGGCCCATCGCGAAAGGCAAGTCAGCGGAGGTCATTAGCATTACTGAATTTTTTGCTGCTTTGGCATAGTCGTTAAACTTTTTGGTCGAAGCTGCACAGACAGATGTGTCGAGGCTTGGAAAGATATTAAATAGTTTTTTCTTGCCTTGGAAATCAGCAAGACTGACGTCTTTCAAATCTGCATTGGTTAGTTTGAAATCGGGTGCTTTTGAGCCGATCGCTGGTAAATCGCCATTGGTGTGAATTTGATTGCCTTTGAGAGTGATGTTTGCCATGTCGATCTCCTTGTTGTGTTTTGTTAGTCCCAATGTTGTTTATCAGGAAAGGGCTTGTTGCAGAGCTTGAGTATACAAACTTATATCCGCATCCGTTTTTGTTTCCGTTGCGCACACGAGCAATGCATTACCTAATTCTGGATAGTCATTCTGCAGATCAAATCCGCCTAGAATATTTTGGTTTTCGAGTCGCTTCAATATCTCGGCGACATCGCCGTCAACGTTGATCACCGCTTCATGGAAAAACGGTCCGTCAAAGGTGCGCACAACGCCCTTGATAGTCGTTAACGCATTCAATAACGACTTAGTGTTGGCGTGACTTGCCGCTGCAACGCGCTCTAAACCGTCCGGGCCCACAATCGACATGTAAATGGTCGCAGCGGTGACGAGCAAGCCTTGGTTGGTGCAAATGTTGGATGTTGCTTTGGAGCGGCGGATATGTTGCTCTCTGGCTTGCAAGGTCAAGGCAAAGCCAGGCTTGCCTTCGGCATCGACAGTGCGACCAATGATGCGACCAGGCATTTGGCGTACGTGTTCTTTGTTGCAGCACATAAAGCCGAAGTAAGGGCCGCCCGATGACATCGGTACGCCTAAAGGCTGGCCTTCGCCACAAGCGATATCTACACCCTTCGCGCCCCATTCTCCTGGAGGCTTGAGGATGGCGAGCGCCGTGGGGTTGACTACACCTATGGTCAACGCGCCGTGTTGATGCGCCCAATCGGTTAAGGCATCGACATTTTCCAGCATACCGAAGAAATTGGGTTGAGGTATAACGAGCGCTGCAATATCACCAGGATTTTTGGACAGGCTGGCTGGATCGATGCAACCGGTGCGCGGATCATAGTCGATTTCTTCCAGCACGATTTGTTGATTCGTTACAATCGCGTGCACGGTTTTGCGATAATGCGGATGCACGGTCCGCGGCATGAGGACGCGTCGCGCCTTGGCTTTGCGATTCGAACGCACAGCCATTAAAACTGCTTCAGCAAGACTCGATGCGCCATCATAGAGAGAGGCATTCGACACTTCCATGCCGGTCAGACTGGCCATCATTGTTTGAAATTCGTAAAGCAGTTGCAGAGTGCCTTGGCTGGCTTCGGCTTGATAAGGCGTGTAAGCGCTGTAAAACTCACCGCGAGTGGTGATATCCCACACAGCGGCGGGAATATGGTGTTCGTATGCACCTGCGCCGATAAAACATAAAGCATTGCCGTCTGTCGTCGCTCGCTCGGACATCAGGCGCATCACATCCATTTCGCCGATGCCTTCGGGACCGTAATCAAGCTTGCCCGCGCGTAAATTGGCGGGAATTTCATCGAATAGTTGTTCGATATTCTCAACACCAATAGCGTCAAGCATGGCGCTGACATCAGCGTCGGTATGGGGAATAAACGGCATGACTAATTAATCCACTTAATGCGCATCAGATGCGGCGATCTCTTGATATCTGGTAGCGTCCAACAGTTGATTAAATCCTTGTTGGTCGCTAGGGCGTATGCGCAATAACCAGCCTTGGCCGTAAGGGTCTTTGTTGACGACCTCGGGGCCATCGGTGACGGCCGGATTTACTTCGACAATCTCACCCGCTATGGGGCTGTAAATATCGGAGGCTGCCTTGACGGATTCTACCACGGCGCATTCTTCGCCCGCTTTGACGTGACGGCCTGTTTCGGGTAGTTCAACAAACACCATGTCGCCGAGCAAGTCTTGGGCGTGGTCAGTGATGCCAACTCTAATCGTACCATCGTCCAATTTCTGCGCCCATTCATGGGTCTTGGTGTATTTTAAATGACTTGGCACTTGGCTCATACAATATCTCGCTTTCTTAGCTGGAATTACATCAGATTATTATTGTCAACGGTGATGCACGGCTTGCCGTTGCGCACGAAAGGTGGCTCGACTACTTTGGCGGTGACTAACTTGCCGCGAAGTTCCACTAAGCACGAGCCGCTAACATTTCCCGGTACCCGTGCAAATGCAATGGCCCTGCCAAGCGTGGGCGAAAAACTGCCGCTGGTGATTTCTCCTGCGGGCCTGCCTTCGACCATCACCTTTTGGTGATTACGAAAAATGCCCTTCTCGTTAAGCAAAAGGCCCACCAACTTGCGAGTGTTCGGGTTTTTGCGTTGATCTTCAAGTGCGGCGCGGCCAATAAAATTCCTTTCCGCAGGTTCCCATGCCACCGTCCATTCTAGCCCGGCTTCAAGCGGACTGATAGTTTCATCCATGTCTGAGCCATACAAATTTAACCCTGCTTCCAGTCTTAATGTATCACGCGCGCCCAGACCAATGGGTTTTACGCCAGCGTTGGATAATGCTTCCCAAAGCGCAGGCGCGGCTTCTGAAGGCAGCATTAATTCATAGCCATCTTCGCCGGTATAACCCGTGCGGGCGATGAAAACATTTTGGGTTTGTACGGCGTTAAAAGGACTTAATGGTTCGGCTAAGGCGCGTGCCGCAGCATCTAGGGCTTGATGGGTTTTGGCCCGTCCGTTGGG
>JANPPH010000214.1:0-8088 GCA_031428395.1 Gammaproteobacteria bacterium | reverse complement strand
GTGTCTCGCTCGCTGAATTGTCTGCTTCCCCTTCGGCATCAGCCATATTTTCGCCGATGTCGGGGGCGGTAACACCTTCCTTGAGAAGGTCCTGGTCATCGACTTCATCCGCAGCGCTAAGTGGCGTGTATTCGGGGTCTGGAGCATATAGCGTAGGCTTAACATCACCCCAATCCGCTGGCGTTTCTTCCTCGTCCATGTTTGTGTCGGCGCCGTCATAGGGTACGCCGATGTCGACGATATCCACGCCTACGGCATTGCCCGTCGAAGACGGCATGGTGGTGCAGCCCGTTAATAGAACTAACCAAACCGCACTCGCGCAGCTTAATAGTCGAAATAGGTGTTCTCGGCTCATTACTGCAACCCTCGTTCAAAAATGCGTATGGGCTGATGGGTGTCCGTGTCTTCGAACATCCAGCGCTTGAATTGTGGCAGAGGCGCGGCGAGATGGACGTGATCATCGCCACGTAAGGCCTGATCCAAATTGGGCATCCGTCCGCACACCGGGCCAAAAACCGTGGCGCTTTTGCGTTACATAGTCATTAAACCGCCAAACTACGATAGATAGCTAGTGTCTCAATTTGGTTCTAAGACATTGGGAGGCTTTCCAGGGGCCTCTATAACAGGGCGTGGCGAAACAAGTCCGCCCGCGCAATCAAAGGTTGATACTTGGGTATCGGCATTAGACAAAAAGTAATTATCTGCAAAAATAGGGTTAAAGCGGCTCTGGGTCATGGCGTATGCTGACAAAGGAACTCGCCCGGGTCAACCCCTGTCGCCATAATAAAGCTAACATATTGAGCGGCTTATATTAATTATTTATAGAACTTTATGAAAAGCTAATATACCGCGACCAGAGAATGGCTCTGGAGTTACGTGACGTGGAACGGTATGCTTAGGTCCGGTACTCCTCGTGAAACGTTTAAACCACCATGATTCAGCTGCGATGCCCTTGAAAATCGTATTCGTGTCCAATGTTAGTTGGCGGGTGCTTTTGCGCATTGTCATTGGAATATTCGTGCATAGTTCGCTATGACCCAACGCCTTCCACGTCGCAAAACCGCATTAACGCGCAAGGAAATCAACGAAATTCGTCTGGAATTGCGTTATTGGTACTCACAAAATATCGGCCAGATGTTGTGGGAATCTGAACGGCCTCACCTCGAATCGTTACTGCAAAAATTATTTGGTTACCACCTTTTACATATTGGCTGTCCGCTTGACGACCTTCTGTCCGTGAGTCGCGTGCGCCACTGCGCAGTGGTAGATACCCAAAGCTACGGTGCTAGTATCGCGCCACACTGCTATGCCTACCCTGACGCGCTACCCATTTCATCGGCCAGTGTTGATGTTGTGTTGCTACCGCACACCTTGGAATTTGAGCGCGATCCCCATCAAGTGCTGCGAGAAGTAGATCGGGTGCTGATTGCGGAGGGTCACGTATTGATCCTCGGTTTCAATCCCTGGAGTTTGTGGGGCATCAGGCGTTTTTTTTCGCGGCGGTCACGCCATCTTAGTCCGCCCTGGTGCGGGCGGTTTTTGAGTCTGACTCGGGTTAAGGATTGGTTAGCGTTACTTGGCTTCGATATTGTATTGGTGGAACCGTGCTTTTTTCGTCCACCGCTTAATCATGAAGGGATCATGCGAAAACTACATTTTATGGAAACCCTGGGCGCGCGTTGGTGGCCTCGTTTGGGCGGCGCCTATGTGTTAGTCGCGAAGAAACGCGTGACAACATTTACGCCGATTAAACCGCGTTGGCGGCCTCAGCGCAGCCTAGTCGGCAAGCTGGCGGAACCGGCGGTGAGAAATGCCCACGATGGATAAAGGCGTGGTAGAGATTTTTGCCGATGGTGGCTGCCGTGGTAACCCAGGCCCGGGCGGTTGGGGTGCGGTATTAGCCTGCAAAGGCCAAGAGAAAACAATCTATGGTTCTGAAGCGCATACGACCAACAATCGTATGGAGTTAATGGCGGCCATCTCGGCGTTGGAATCTTTAAAGCGTGGCTGTAAGGTGCGTCTGACCACGGATTCGCAGTACGTAAAAAAGGGCATCACAGAATGGCTGCCTTCGTGGAAACGCAATGGTTGGAAAACCGCAAGCAAAGCACCGGTAAAAAATGCCGATTTGTGGCAGCGCTTGGATGCGGCCAATAAAACGCATGACGTGGAGTGGCTTTGGATCCGCGGTCACGCCGGGCATGTGGGCAACGAGCGGGCCGATGCGTTAGCGAATCAGGCCATTGATGAGCTCTTGTCGAGCACAAAAAAAACACAGACTTCGTAGCAAAATGGGGAAACACCATGCGTCAAATTGTGCTGGATACCGAAACTACCGGCCTTGATCCAGCCCTAGGTCACAGAATTATTGAAATCGGCTGCGTAGAGCTAATTAACCGTAAACTCACGGGTAGGCGTTTTCATCACTATCTGCAACCGGACCGGCAAATCGATATTGGCGCGTTCAATGTGCACGGGATTAGCAATGAATTCTTGGCCGATAAGCAGCGATTTCGCGATATTGCTGATGAATTCCTTGCTTTTGTGGACGGCGCCGAACTCATTATCCATAACGCTGCTTTTGACGTCAGGTTTATCAACCATGAATTAAAATTATTAACTACTACTAGCCAGCAACTGGATAAGTGTTGCACCATAGTAGATACCCTAATGTTGGCGCGCCAGATGCACCCGGGTCAGCGCAATAGCTTGGATGCGCTGTGCAAACGTTATGAAATAGACAATTCACATCGGGAATATCACGGGGCATTGTTAGACGCGAAAATACTCGCCGATGTGTATTTGGCAATGACCGGTGGCCAGGCGAGCTTAATCCTGGAAGGCGTGCAGCAAGGGCATGCGGTCGAGCAAGTTATCCGTCTTTTGGTAGAAAGGCCAAGACTACGTGTGACTCGTGCCGACGAGCAGGAATTGGCAGCGCATGCGAAGCGGTTGGTGGCGATAAGTAAAGAAAGCGGCGGCAAATGTGTGTGGAATAGCGTGGCTGCGGCGCCGCCGGTCCACTCGGGATTAACGGCCGATTCAGACTTAGCGGACGCGTAGCATTGGGCAAAAAATAAATTAAACTAAATTTTGAATAATTTTTTCCAGCTTGCATAGCGTTACAGTCTATTAGACCGGTTACGCATAGCGGCTGGAATTCCTACGACGAAAGTGTAGGGTTTATGCGACTATCACTAAATTGATGTTTTCGTTAGAACATGTAGTTAAACCCAGATTTTCCATTAGCCTCGTCGCGAGGGTGCGCAAGGTGCTGAAGAGAGGGGTGAGAAAAGATGCAAAACAGTCGGAGGCGTAGTCACTCTACGGTGACAGACTGTTTTGCATCTCTTCTCGCGCAGATTCAGTGCGTTGCGCGGCCGCAGTAGAGGGCTAATGGAAAATCTGGGTTAAACGGTGACACTCATATACCTCGTGGCACGATCGATTCCCGATTGATCGTGCAATCAGGCATCTCTTTGAATTATTTTAGAGGGAATAGCGATGAAAATGCAAGTTCTCGCGTTGTCTGTAACGCGTTGGTTGCCCGTGTGCATAGCCTTGGGTGCGGTGGGTTGTAGCACTGTACCGCAACAAACGGCGCAGCCCTCAGGCACGCCGAAAGCGACTGTGGAAGCAGATATTGCTGCCGTCGATAGTGAAGTGACTATTAATCCCTATGACCGCGCGGTTCTTGCCGCAACCGATCCTCTAAGCCCCACTCGCCTAGTGCTAGTTTCGCGTTATGGCCATGAAAAAACCGTTGCCTATCTGTTGGAGAAAGGCGTTGATGTCAACGCGCGGGACAAATTCGGCAATACACCGCTTATCGCTGCTGCGGGCAGCGGTCACGCCGGTGTAGTCAAGATGTTGGTCGGCGCTGGGGCTGATATCAATGCCCAGAATACAGAATCGCAAACGGCCTTGATGGCAGCGGCGACAGGTGGACGCGCAGAAATTGTTGAAGCGTTGTTAAAGTCCGGCGCGCAAGTGGATCCTGTCAACAACATCGGCGAAACGGCTTTATTTAGCGCTGTAAGGTTTGGGCAGCTAGACTCTGCGAAGTTATTGTTAAGCCGCAAAGCCAATCCTAATCTGCAAAATCAGGCAAAAATTGCGTCGAGCATCAGTGGTTATACGCCCTTGATGTATGCGGCTGAACGCGGTATTAATCCTGCCGCAACGGACTGGGAAGCCATGATCCGTTTGTTGCTTGAAAACGGCGCCGATCCAAATATGAAAAATCGTCGGGGTGACTCCGCATTGAGCATCGCGCGGCGAATTCGTCATCAGGAAGCGATAGCGTTGTTAGAAAACGCTGGCGCGCGCGAGGAACGTTCCTATACCAGTCTGAGCGATGATGATGCGCTGGTCAAAGCCGCTCAGTTGGGTGATATGCCCAAACTGCGTCATTTGATAGAGAGTGGCGCCGACGTCAATATGCCCAACCGTTTAGGTGTTACGCCGTTACTGGCTGCCGCATTTGACGGTCGTCTTGAGGCGGTTCGCGCGCTTCTTGAGCGTGGAGCAAAGGTTAATGTTGTGCCGGATGGGCTGCGTGAATGGGCCGCATCAGCGAGCCGCGCGCCGATGGGTCAGCATAACATCATGGAAAGCGCGTCGCGCGGCGATACGCCGTTGTTAATCGCGACTCGTCGTGGCCACACGGAAGTAGTCCGTTTTTTACTCGCCCAACAGGCTAACCCGCTTCTGGCCAATAATCTCGCTGAGACTTCGCTGTTTGTGGCGGCTGAGGCGGGCCATACCGGTATCGTTGAATTGTTGCTTAAAAAAGGCGTTAATCCAAACAGTTTCGAGGCTGAAACACTCTCAGCGGCGTTCGTGAACAAAATGCGTAATACCGGCCTCAATACTCCTTTGATTAGGGCGGCGCAGGGTGGGCACACCGAAACAGCTGCTGTGTTGCTTAAGGGTGGCGCGCAACCGAATGTGCAAGGAGTGATGGGCCGTACGGCGTTACTGTGGGCGGTGGAGAGGGGCTTTGCAGGAACCGTGGAATTGCTCTTACGAAGCGGTGCCGATTCTAATCTGCGCGACATTGAAGGTTTAGCCCCATTAATTGTTGCTGCAAGAAACGGAAATGCAAAAATAGCTCGTGCATTGTTAACTAGCAAAGCCGATGTAAATGTCATGGAAAATGCTGATTCGGCAGCGAACAAGAGCAATATTTTTGGCGCCAGCGGGATAACACCGTTGATTTATGCCTCGCGCGCCGGGCATAACGAAATTGTGCGCATGTTAATTGAAGCGGGCGCGGACGTGAATGTCATGAGCACGAGCGGTGTGTCGGCAATGAAAGAAGCTAAAGACAACGGCTATCAAGAGATCGTGCAGCAACTCAAAGTTGCTGGCGCCCAATAGGAATTAGAGTTCACTATGTTAAAAACCCTGCGGCAGTTTTTTGAGATTCGCGTTGAACCCCTTTTTAAGGAATCAGCATCGACTGGGGATACGCAACGAGCTTTGCGTTTGGCCACGATTGCCTTATTCGTTGAAATCAGTCGCGCTGATCATAAAATTACTGATGACGAGCGATGCATTATTATTACCGCGGCAGCGAAGTTATTTAAAATTTCTGAAGCGGACTCGGCAGAATTAATGAGCCTTGCCGAGCACGACGTTAACAATGCAGTGGGTTTCTTCCAGTTTACTCGTTTAGTGGATAGTCACTTCCCGATGGAGGAGAAAAAGACCATTGTAAAACTCTTGTGGAACATCGCTTTTGCCGACGAACAAAAAAATAAGTACGAAGAATATACGATTCGACAAATCTCCGATTTGCTCCATGTCTCCCATCAAGATTTTATTTATGCGAAGCACCAAGCGGAGTCTGAGCGCTAAACCGTCAGCGTCTTATTTTGCGGGCGGCTCGCCTGTTTGTGATTTCTGCATCAATGCCTCTTCCTTGAACTGATCCAAACGCGCTTTAACGCGTGACTGCTGATAGAAATCGCTGTCGCTAACTAAGGTCAATGCGATGGAGAGCTGGTCGATGGCGCCACGAAGCTCGCCATTGTGATAATGATATTCAGCCATGGCTTGAAGGGCGCTCAGCCGATGTCCTGCTTCGTCCTCAGCTTGGGCAAGTAGCTTATAAGTGTTGGGTTCCGCTGAATGAAGTTTAATGTGACGTTGCAACACAATGCTGGCGCGCTCGGCCTGTTTGTTTTGTAACAACACATTGGCATAGAGTAGGGTGAGGGCGTGATTGTCAGGATAAAGTTGCAAAGCGCCCGCCAGTACATTGGATGCCTCTTGATAGCGGCGTGCGGCTAACTCTATTTCACCTTTTGCGGCGAGCAGTAGTAGATTGTCTGGCGTTTTTTGCAGAAGCTTGGTGATTACCTGACGTGCGGGTTTATGCTGCCCCGCCTCGGAGAGGGCCAAGGCATAGCCATACTGGGTGGCTACATCGTTCTTGTAGCGCTCGTTTTTAATCTGGGCGGTGAAGTAGCGTAGGCTTTGAACGGGGTCTTTTTCCACTTTCACCCGTAATGCGGCTTGGATCAAACGATACGATTCGCTTTCATTCACGGCAGTTTTCGGTAATTGCTCAGCGCGACTGCCGGCGTCGGCGATACGTGCGGTCGTGACGGGGTGAGTACTCAAAAAATCAGGTACGGCGTTGCTGCTGAAACGCCCTGATTGTTGCAGCCGATTAAAAAATACGGGCATGCTACGGGGATCAAAGTTAGAGCGCATTAAAACGTCGATACCGATGCGATCCGCTTCTTGTTCATTGGCGCGGGTGAAATTAATCCGTTGTTGGATATAACCACCGATTACCGCACCGCCCAAGGCGCGACTATCTTGGCCGAGGATAATGGCGGCAATCAATGCGGCTGTTGCCGGCAAATTCATCCGGGAGGCAGATTCCATTGCTCTTAAAAAATGGTTTTGCGTGATGTGCGCAATTTCATGCGCTAACACCGAAGCCAATTCGCTTTCCGATTCGGTGATTAGGATCAGGCCAGTGTTGATGCCGATAAAACCGCCTGGTGCGGCGAAGGCATTAACCGTGGGATCGTTAACCACAAAGAACGTGAATTGACGTTGTTGACTATCGCTGTTGGCGACTAGGCGATAACCTAGCGATTGAATATATTCATTGATGAGCGGATCGTCGACAATGGCAAGTGAGCGGCGTAAGTCGCGCATGGCTGCTTCGCCTATCTGCCGTTCTTGCTCAGGTGATAGAATAGTGCCTGAGGTATCGCCGATATCGGGCAAGTCTGACGCCAGTGCGATGGGGCCAAGACTCAAACAAAAAACAAGCACAAACCAAATTTGACGAACACCAGTCACGCAATATCCTTTCGGGTTGTTACTCATCAGACGTTATTCGCGGGCCGCAAGTTCCATTCTTCATGATAGCCTAATTGGAATAGCCGATTTGGCAGTTCCATCTAAGACACGTGAGCCATGCCGTCCCTTGAGAATACTTAGCGTGAGCCGACTACTTTTAACCCAGCTGTGATGAGTTTTAACGATGCGTAAAAAATTAGCAATTATTGCCACCAAAGGCACTCTAGATTGGGCGTATCCTCCCTTTATCTTGGCATCAACCGCTGCCGCCATGGGTTTTGAAGTGCGGATTTTCTTCACTTTTTATGGTCTGCAATTGCTGCGTAAAAACCTGGATTTAAAGGTGACGTCACTGGGTAATCCGGCGATGCCAATGCCAGTGGATTTGCCGGTATGGATGCAGAGTTTGCCGGGCATGCAGACATTGATGACGTATATGATGAAACGCAAAATGAAGGCGAAGAATATCGCAAGTGTCGAGCAATTGCGCGATATGTGTAAGGAGGCTGGCGTGACGTTTATCGCATGCCAAATGACCGTCGATTTATTTGACTTCAACGCCCCGGATTTTATCGATGGCATTGAGTATGCGGGCGCGGCGACATTTTTAGAATTTGCCGGTGGCGCGGATATTAGCTTGTTTGTTTAACCCAGATTTTCCATTAGTCCTCTACTGCAGCCGCACAAGGCGCTGAATCTGCGCGAGAAAAATTGAAAAACAGCCTGTCACCGTAGAGTGACTACGCCTCCGGCTATTTTTCA
>JANPPH010000213.1:0-2536 GCA_031428395.1 Gammaproteobacteria bacterium | reverse complement strand
CGGGGAACTCTCCCGATAACACTATTTTAGCCACCACTCTTGCTTTGCAAATTGAACGCCCCGATACGCCAGTCATTCTCGTTTCCAAAGACATCAACTTGCGTATTAAGGCGGCGGCATTAGGGATTCCGACCGAAGACTATCACCAAGATCGAGCGCTCGATGACTTAAGCCTTTTGTATACAGGTCAGTCGGTGCTCCCTGGCGATTTTTGGGAGAAACACGCTAAAGAACTGAGTTCCTGGAAAGAAGAAGATCGTACCTTCTATCGCGTCACAGGCGACGAAGTGCGTCATTGGCATCCCAATCAACTAGTGCATGACAACACCAAAGATCGTAACTTTGAGGCCATTGTGCGCAAGCTGGATGGCGATTGCGCGACTATCGAACTCTCGCGCAACTATCGCAGTTCGCACCATGCAGTATGGGGCATCAACGCGCGTAATCGTGAACAGAATTTTGCCCTTAATTTGTTAATGGATCCGGAAATTGAATTTATCTCGTTGTTAGGCAATGCCGGTACGGGTAAAACGCTGCTGACCTTAGCGGCAGGTCTTGCGCAAGTCCTCGATGAACGTCGTTATCATGAAATCATCATGACTCGCGCTACGGTACCAATGGGTGAAGACATCGGTTTCTTACCGGGTACGGAAGAAGAGAAAATGGTGCCGTGGATGGGTGCGCTGATGGATAACTTAGAAGTATTGGCCTCTGCAGACGGTGGCGAATGGGGGCGTGCTGCAACCAACGATTTATTGCGGCATCGGATCAAAATCCATTCCGTCAATTTCATGCGTGGTCGTACGTTCTTAAAGAAATATGTGATTATCGACGAAGCGCAGAACTTAACCTCAAAACAGATGAAGAGCTTGATTACACGTGCGGGCCCAGGGACAAAAGTCGTCTGCTTGGGTAACGTGGCGCAAATCGACACACCTTACTTGACCGAAACAACGTCTGGCTTAACCTATGTGGTGGATCGGTTTAAAAACTGGGAACACAGTGGGCATATTACTTTGATGATGGGCGAACGGTCGCGCTTGACCGATTACGCCTCGGAAATTTTATAATATTTCTTTGGTGATGATAGCGGTGCTCTCGGTAGGCGTTCTTGGCCACGCCGTTAGCACCGCATTCACTAAGGCTGCTAATGGAATAGCGAAGAAAATCCCCCAAAATCCCCACAAACCGCCGAATACGAGTACGGCAACAATAATCGCAACAGGGTGTAAGTTGACGGCCTCAGAAAACAACCACGGCACTAAGATGTTGCCGTCGATCACTTGAATTACCGTGTAGCCAATTAATAAGTAGATAAAATCGGGGCTGTAGCCCCATTGAAAATAAGCGATCAGTAACACGGGGATTGTTACCACGATGGCGCCGATGTAGGGCACGATCACCGATAGCCCTACCAAAGCCGCTAACAACATGGCGTATTGCAAACCCATCACGGCGAATAAAATATAGGTCGCTAGCGCCACGATAACGACTTCCAAAAATTTACCGCGCACATAATTGCCAATCTGGTGATCCATCTCTTGCCACACGCGCACGACCAAGCCTCGATCTTGCGGCGAATAGCTGCTGACCCAGGTTAGGATCCGGGTCTTGTCTTTTAATAGAAAGAACACCAATACAGGCATAATCACCAAATATATGGCTGCGGTGAAGACGCCAGAAATTGATGCCAGCGAGACCGAAAAAGCAGTTGGGCCGAAATTACTCAGCATGGAGCCGAGTTCACGCATCAACTCCTGCGCTTGAAGGGCCGAAAGGAAGTTTGGGTATTTCGCTGGCAACGCGATTAAACCTTGCTGCACGCTCTCGATAATGGCGGGCACACGATTGTGTACCAATTGTGCAATTTGGCTCGACAACAGTGGCATCAAGCCTAGTACCATCACCAGTAACGATAGCAAAAATAGCGAGAAAACTAGCATCACGGCCAGCAAACGCCGCGCGCCGCGTCGTTCAAGCATCCCGATCATGCCCTCCAGTAAATAGGCAATCACGACACTCGCAAACAGTGGCGCCAACATCTCGCCCATGAAAATAACGACGGCGAACCCCGCGAGTAAAATCAAGGCGAGAATAATCCGCTCCGGGTCGGAGAAATTATTCGTGACCCAGCGTCTTATCATTTTACTCATGCATTTACAGTCTTATAGTGCTCGTAATGGCGTAAAAACAACGCCTCCAACTCATCAATCACCGCCGGCGCTGCACGTCCTTGCAACACATGTTGCGAGCTTAGGCGCGATGCTTCGTCCAATAATATTGCTTTATCCAGCATCGGATACGTTGCCGTTAATCGCTTCAAGGCGCCCATCACCGTTTCCACCAACGGCCTTTCTATGCGTTGCAGTGTCAGCACTGTTGCATCTTGGCGTGCATGTAAAAATTCAGCCAAGGCAAGCAAGGTGACTTGATTGGCGATGTTCAGTTCGCCGAATAGGTTTAGCAGCCGTTTACGGTCAGACATAAGCTTTAACCTAAAAAAGGCAGTTGGAATCTACTGCGGACGTTTGATATG
>JANPPH010000212.1:0-2035 GCA_031428395.1 Gammaproteobacteria bacterium | reverse complement strand
CGAGCGGCACGGATAAGGTCAATGCGATTATCAACTGCCACTTAGTTACAGGTCGGATTGGTAAACCCGGAATGGGACCATTTTCCGTGACGGGTCAGCCGAATGCGATGGGTGGCCGCGAAGTGGGAGGGCTGGCGAATCAATTGGCCGCACACCTGGAAATAGATAACCCGCTGCATCAACAAATAGTGCAACGCTTTTGGGGTTCACCCGTCATCGCGACGGCGCCTGGCTTAAAAGCCGTGGATATGTTTAAAGCGGTCGGTGATGGGCGGATCAAAGCAATCTGGATTATGGCAACCAACCCAGTGGTAAGTTTGCCTGACGCAGATCAGGTGCGCAAAGCGCTGGAGAAGTGCGAACTGGTTGTGGTATCGGATTGTGTGAGTCATACCGATACCATGGCTCATGCCCATATTAAATTGCCCGCCGCAGCGTGGGGCGAGAAAGACGGTACGGTGACGAATTCGGAACGACGCATTTCGCGGCAGCTACGGTTTTTGCCGTTGCCGGGTGAAGCACAGCCGGATTGGTGGATGATAGCGCAAGTGGCGCAGCGCATGGGTTTTGGGTCTGGTTTCCAATACCAATCGGCGACAGAGATTTTCCGCGAGCACGCGGCCTTATCAGGGTTTGAAAACGATGGTCGGCGCGACTTTGACATTAGCGCGTTGGACACTATCACTGAGCAGGATTTTGCGAATTTTTTGCCCAAGCAATGGCCGATGACTAAAGCTCAGCCGCAAGGAGTGGCAAGAATGTTCGGCGATGGACAATTTTTTACGCCGAGTAAACGTGCGCGATTGATCCCGATCACGCCGCGGCTGCCACAGCATATGCCGGATGCAACGTATCCCTTGGTGTTAAACACGGGCCGCATACGTGACCAGTGGCACACCATGACGCGCACGGGCAAATCACCGCGCCTTTCGGCGCATATTACCGAGCCGTATGTCGAGCTGCATCCTGACGATGCCAAAAAAGTGGGTGCAGTAGAGGGCTCATTGGTCCAAGTGACGAGTCGTTGGGGCAAGGCGATTGCGCGAGCGAAGGTCTCGTCAGATCAGCAGCAGGGCAGCGTCTTTATGCCCATCCACTGGAGCGATCAATTTGCTAGCTGCGCGCGCGTGGATGCCGTGGTTAATCCGGTTGTCGATCCTATTTCCGGTGAGCCTGAATCAAAACATACTCCCGTCAAGGTCGAGCCCTACATTCCAGCGTGGTATGGATTTTTACTGTCACGCCGCGAGTTGAATGTTGCCCAACGTAGCTCTTATTGGGTGCGTGCCACGGGTAAACTATTTTGGCGCTATGAATTGGCGGGTGAGGGTATTCCTGATAGTTGGCCGCAATGGGCGCGCGAATTGTTGTGCGCACAAGACAATGGTCCAGAGTGGATTGAATATTTGGATCCAAAGGCGGGGCGTTATCGCGGCGCGCGTTTGGTCAATGGTAGGTTAGAAAGCTGTATCTTTATTGCGCCAAGTTTTCATTTGCCTCCACGCACGTGGTTGGCGAGCTTATTCGAAAAGGAACAACTGACTGCGCAGGAACGTACTAGTTTGCTGGCAGGACGGCCCGCTGAAAGTAAAGATGATGCGGGTAAAATTGTTTGTGCTTGTTTTGGCGTGGGCGTGAATACCTTACGGCGGGCGATTGTCGAACAACATCTCCTCAGCGTCGAAGCAATAGGAAATACGTTGAAGGCAGGGACAAATTGCGGTTCGTGCATACCTGAATTAAAGGGTTTGATCGCGCAGCACGGACAAGGCAACAATTAATATTGCATGTCGTAGCAGCGCGTCGGCAGAGGCCCACCCAGCCCATTTCGCAAAACATGCGCGGGTATGGCACAATTTGCTAATGAAAGCGTTACACCTCGTACTCCTGCTGCTGCTAACCTCCACTGTTCATGCCGCCGAGATCAGCGTCGCTGTTGCGGCTAACTTCGCCAATACGCTAGCCGTACTCACTCCGATTTTCGAGCGTCAAAGCGGGCACCGACTTGTGGTGAGTAGCGGTTCCAGCGGAAAAC
>JANPPH010000211.1:0-5373 GCA_031428395.1 Gammaproteobacteria bacterium | reverse complement strand
CGATCCGCTCGCTGCCGACTCGACAAATAAATTCTTACCGATAGGCTGTAAACCTGCTGGATTAATGAAATCCGCTAACTGGATCGAACCAACCTGAACAGGTGTGGCCGTGCCAGATACTGAGGCCGACACCGTTCCATCGCTGCCAATCGTGATGCTTTGAGAATCTGCCGGCACGGAAACCGAGGGCTGTAAAGCATAGCCACTCGAGGTCACGATTTGCCCTTGCGCATCGACCTGAAAGCCGCCGTCACGCGTATATCCAACCGTTCCGTCGGGCATTAGAATTTGAAAAAAACCGCGGCCTTGCACGGCCACATCAAGCGCATTACCTGATTGCACGATATTGCCTTGAGTGTGCTGCTTTTCTGTCGCAACAGTACGCACACCCGTACCTAAATGGAGCCCAGAAGGCAATTGTGTGTCCTGTGACGATTGCGCACCGACTTGACGAATATTTTGATAAATTAAATCTTCGAAAATAGCATTTGAGCGCTTAAAGCCATTGGTATTTACGTTGGCAAGATTATTTGAAATGACCGCCATGCGAGTTTGTTGCGCATCAAGGCCTGTCTTTGCTATCCATAATGCTGGATTCATTCTGTTACTCCTGTTTTAAAGTCAAACTAACCTAAACGCATGATTTGTGACGCGGCACTATCATTGTCTTCGGCGGTCTTCATGAGCTTAATTTGCATTTCAAATTGGCGGGAAAGCGAAATCATATTCACCATCGACTCCACAGCATTAACATTGCTGGATTCCAACACACCGGAAACCACTTGTATCGACGCGTCGGGTGGCAGCGTCGCGTTGTCCTTAAGCCGCATTAATCCATCATCGCCCTTGTACATCTGATCAACGGGCGGTTTCACCAACTTTACTCTGTCTACGATCGCCAACGTTGTAGCGGATTGCCCTACTGGCCGGATAGAAATCGTTCCATCTGCGCCGATCTCGAGTTTTTCAAATGCGGGCACTGCGATCGGGCCACCGTTTCCCAATACTGCGTGCCCCGCACCGTTAGTCAGTTGGCCTGTTGCAGAGATGCGCAAATCACCTGCACGGGTATAAGCCTCTGAACCATCTGGCGCTTGTACTGCAATCCAACCTTGACCCTTAACGGCCATATCCAGCTCGCGGCCAGTGGTCAGCAACGCACCTTCTGATGCGTCGATGCCCGGTTGTTCCGCTACTGCATACGTGCGGCTTTGCTGGCCAGGGCCATAGATGGGCACACTGTGAAATGTAGCTAAATCGGCACGAAAACCACTAGTACTGGCGTTAGCAAGATTGTTAGTGTTAACCGCTTGCGCAAGCATAGTTTGCTTCGCCCCCGACATCGCCACATACAACATCCGATCCATTTCAGTACTCTCCCCACATCAGTTCAATTCAAGCTTAGCGAATGTTGATAATCGATTGCGTAATGGCATCGGCAGTGGTGATAACTTGCGCATTGGCTTGGAAATTACGTTGCGCGGTAATCATACCCACCAATTGCTCGGTTAAATCTACGTTGGAACCTTCTAACGCGCCGGACTGAATTAATCCCAAACTACCCGATCCTGGAGACCCCACTAGCGGCGAGCCCGACTCAAAACTTTCCGCCCAGGTGGTATCACCCAACTGACGTAGGCCCTGCGTATTGGAAAAATTAGCCAATATGACTTGGCCTAAGGTACGCGATTGACCATTGGTGTAACGCGCGGTGATAACACCCGTGTCCGCGATGTCAATACCACTGAGGCGGCCGGTGGTATAGCCGTCTTGAGAGAGAGAATTAACCGAGAATGCACTGCCGTATTGGCTGACTTGCGTTAAGTCGTAACTCAGGGGCATCGGCGCTGCGCCCCCTACTGGGACGAATACAGGCGAGGTCAAGGTACGCGGCGGAACGGCTGTACCATTAATTTGCGAGAGCGCGCCACTCGAGGTAAATGTGATCGTATCGGGCCCATCAATTTGAGTGCCATCAACAAATAAATAGGTCTCCCAATTGTTCGGCGTACCCGTCTTTCTAAAATAACTTGTGGCTAGATGCGAGGTGCCTAACGAATCATAGACCGTGACCGCCGTGGAATTATTGTAGGACAGCGAATCGGTAACATCGAATGCGCTTTGTGGTCTACCCGTACCATTTTCCGCAACGACTACTGACGAGGCAGCGGCTGGCTGCGTGAGGGCAGACACATCGGCAGTAATCTTGACGGTTGAACCCGCAGAGGTTGCGGGCGTCAACAAGGTATAGGTTGAAAAAGGAATCGTGGCAGGCGCCCCAGCAGGCACTCCGTTAACCGTTGTGACCGTACCGCCGACCCCTGTAAACACAACGTTTGGGATACTCTCAACGGTTGAGCCATCGATTTGTAAATTCGCCGTCCAGGTATTTGCTGCAGTATTAACAAACTGGACGGTTGATGTATGCGTGCCACCATAGGAATCATAAACAGTGGTCGTTGGCGGCGTGACGGTTCCGCCCGCCGAATTTAATGTACCAGTAATATTCACACCATTTGTGGCGACGGGTGCGACAGGAATGGCGGCAGAAGCATTTAAGTTTAGCCCCATACTAATAGTAGACGTGGCGAGCGGCGCAATGTCGGCGGTATTGAGTTGTAAATCATTAATCGCACCAGTGATACTGCCTGAGCTATCAGCGGTAAATGCGGTTAAGCGCATCCCTGCTGCGTTTGTGATATAGCCCGAGCGATCGACCCCGAATGCACCGGAACGTGTGAAGGTCGTTACGCCATTGTCATTCATGCGAAAGAAGCCACTACCGCTCACCGCCAAATCCAAATTGTTATCGGTGAATGAGACGTTACCCTGAGTGAACTGTTGTGCGACTGATGATATGCGTACGCCGGCCCCGATAGCGTTGGAACTGGTGCCTAGGTTGGACGTTGCAAAGACATCGGCGAATTCTGCGCGTGATTTTTTAAATCCCGTGGTGCTGGCGTTTGCCACGTTGTTACCAATGACGCGCAAATCAGCCGACGCTGCATTCAACCCGCTTAAAGCAATACGAAATGGCATGTTCTTCTCCTACTACAAATTATGATTAGCGAATTTCCTGAATCTTTGTAAATTCCATTGAACCTAAACCGGCAAGATTAAGCGTTAACCCTTCTTTTCCTTTACCCACTGAAACGCTTTCCACACCCGCGTACTGAGCGGTCACTAAGGCCTGCTGCTTGCCGTTCACGCTTGTTGTCGCTTCAATGCTGTAAAGACCCGGCACAGCGATGTCACCTTTGTCGTTAGTGCCATCCCAGGCGAAGCTGATACTGCCCGCTTTTTGGGGACCAAGGTCAACGCTCCTCACCAATTGTCCGGCTTGATCCTTAATTTGTAACGTTACTGCATTAGCACTCGCGGGCAATTCCACAACACCCGCCAAATTTCCAGTGGCCTTTAATAAACCAATTTTTCCCGGCACCAATACTTCTCGACCGACGAGGGCCGAGGCCTGTAATGCTTGATTCGAATATAAGGATCCGGATAAGCTTTCAAAGGATTTCTGCAAGCCCTCAATACCGTTAACCGTGCCAAACTGGGCAATTTGGCTTAGAAAATCGCCATTTTCCATGGGCTTCATTGGATCTTGGTTTTGCAGTTGCGCCGACATTAAGCGCAAGAAATCTTCCTGCCCAAGTTCCTTCTTTTTTTTCTCTGGCTGAAATCCCAAGCCCAACTTGTTAATTTGATCGGTATCAATCGTGCTCATAAATATCTCGCTTTATCATTCGCCAATTTGGAGCGTACGCAACAATAATCGTTTTGAAGTGTTGATCACTTCGACATTATTCTGATAGGAACGTGAAGCTGAAATCATGTTTGCCATTTCTTCAACAGCATCGACGTTCGGCAAATAGACATAGCCTTTGTCATCCGCCAGCGGATTTTGCGGCTCATACCGCATACGCAAAGGATCTTGGCTTTCCACAATGCCTTCGACTTTGACTCCTGCTACCGCCCCGCCACTCATTTCATCCATTACCGCCGAAAATACAGGATGCCGAGCACGGTATGCGCCTTCCGGACTACCGCTTACGCTTTCGGCATTCGCCAGATTGCTCGCCGTCACATTTAGGCGCACCGATTGCGCGCTCATTGCGGAGCCGGCAACATTAAAGATATTAAATAACGACACTTATTAATCTCCTCGGATTGCTGAGAGCAATCCCTTAATTTTTTGTCCGATAAAATTAAGACTTGCCTCATAGCGCACAGCGTTATCTGTAAATTCTGCTTGCTCTATTTGGGTGTCCACCGTGTTGCCATCTAGAGAGGGCGCAGAAGGTGTGCGGTAAAGTACCGTGTCGTCTTGCCCCGCTGATGTAGGGATGGAAAGATGCGAAGGATTCGTCGTAGCTAAGGCAACAGAACCTGCCCCGGATGACGCTTGGCTTAAGGCGGCTTTAAAATCGATGTCTTTAGCTTTATAGTTTGGCGTATCCGCGTTGGCCATATTCCCCGCTAATACTTCTGCGCGGCGACCTCTAACGATTAAGGCTTGCGCATGCACACCCAAAGCGCTGTCGATACTAATGGGCATTGTTTATTACCTAGTTGGTTATCCCTAACCTTGTCTAAGCAATGGCTATGCCATGTTTCAAAAGTGGCCGCCACGATCACACAGATCGCTCCAAAGATGGAACTGCGCCAGTCTATGCAATGGAATCGTAACAATTACCGGAAGAGTGGGGTAAGGGATGGCCGTTCACGGTGCGGAGCGGCAAAGACTGGCCGCTAAAGCGGCAAACAAACAAAAGCGGTTAAGCGCAACACCGCGCGTTGCAATACTGTGATCACTATTTTTTTGGTTCGCCGACGTGGCGATATACCATGCCACCAAAATGGCGCAATGCTTCAAAGCCATCGGCATGGCTCGTAATGGACTCGGATCCACCCAGAAATAAAAAACCACCTGGCTCTAATGCCTGGCTAAGGCGATTGAGAATATCGCGTTTAAGATCGGTGGAGAAATAGATCAACACATTGCGGCAAAAAATGACATCGAATTTTCCGAGCGAGTTAAAATTTTTCATTAAATTAAACTCGGTGAACTTCACTCGGTTCCTTATTTCATCCTTTACTTGCCACTGCTCACCGTGCTGCTCAAAGAAGCGCTTTTTTCTCTCTACAGGTAAGCCGCGCCCCAACGATAAATTATCGTAAAACCCTAAACGTGCTTGTTTAAGAATACTCGGCGAAATGTCAGTGGCAGTGATCTGCACATCCTTCAGTAAACCCCTGCCTTTGCCAGACATGTATTCCTGAGTGATCATGCTAATAGAATAAGGCTCTTGACCGGAGGAGCACGCGGCAGACCAAATACGCACCTGTCGCTTTTTCTTTTCCGCCAAC
>JANPPH010000210.1:0-5299 GCA_031428395.1 Gammaproteobacteria bacterium | reverse complement strand
CTTTCTTCCTCGTCATTCTGTAGGCTACTCTGTTCGGGTGTGCCTCAACGGCAAAACATGAAGGTACGGGAGAGTTTGTTGACGACACTGTAATTACCACCAAGGTGAAGGCGGCAATTTTGAACGAACCCGGCCTGAAGTCAGCCGAAATTAATGTCGAAACCTTCAAGGGCGTAGTGCAGTTGAGTGGTTTCGTTCACGACAAGGCAGATGTTGGCAAAGCGGGTGATGTTGCGCGCTCGGTCAAGGGCGTGAAGTCTGTTAAGAATGACTTAATTCTTAAGTAGCAATCCACACCGTCTGGTAGCGGTCCCTGTTGGACGAGATTCAGCAGGGATCGCTTTCGATTACCCCTAGCTCAACCAATTGAGTTCAACCAATTAAGTTCAGCCCATTAAGAAGTTGCTCCCGCCACGAATAGCCTAAGCTTAGCCCACACGCGGCGCACGCCAAAACCTGTTGTGCTGCCAAAGGCCGAACTTCTCTAGATTTGGTGGAGCCGAGGAGGATCGAACTCCCGACCTTCGCATTGCGAACGCGACGCTCTCCCAACTGAGCTACAGCCCCATCTCCGCTATACTTTTACTATGCTTGACCCTGCTCTGCAACTTAGTATTGTGTCTCCAATGTTCCGATGCGGTGTGTGGCTAAAGGACAGACGCTGCCTCATCAATAGTGAACCTTAGTCGTTTTGCGAGGGTGAACTCAGTATTTGAATGTAGCCTAGTCGCTGTGCGTTAGCGGCGCGACGTAGTCTTCAGTTATTCAGCAAGCCCGCTTAATGTATTCCTTCTTATGTCTACCCCCAAACTTCTGCGCCTGATATAGCGCGTGCCGCGCGAATATTAGCGCAACATCGGGTACAATAATAAATTCAAAAATAGCGACTGTAGGATTAGGGTATGGGGTCGCAATAATCTTTGGCTTTTTATCGTCTTTGGTGGCTAACATGGATAAAGATTTTCGGCAGCGGCAGGGACCCATTTTTCACGAGAAAAGCGAGACTGAGGAGTCAGATCAAGACGATTTTTCGAGTAGGATGCTGTCGGAACAAGTTGCGGCGTTGAACGTAAATCATCGATCTTCCCCTGAGGGCGTTGGCGATGAGGCAAGTGGCGCGCAAGATGGCAGCACGGGGTTGCGTGTTTGCGTGGTGGAGGACAGTTACAAAAATTTGCGTACGATTTTCAATGGACTTAGAAAAAATGGCCATGAAGTTGACCATTTTTCAAGTGTCGAAGACGCGATAGTAGCCCTGGCAAGCGATCAATATGATGCTCTGATTGTTAGCGATACCATCGCGGGTGGATCTGCTCAATGTAACGCTTTAATTTCACGGTTACGTCGCGACGGCGGGAGAAACGGCAATTTGCCGATCATTGCGCTGGCGGCGGATAGCAGTGATTTGGTTTATCGTTCTTCGCGCCAGGCCGGCGCATCTGAAGTTCTCGTAAAATGGACTGGCGATCAACTTAACGACGCGATAGTCAAGATCACCGGTTACAGCAGACAGACTCATCAACGTAAGCCACAGCTACAATCCAAGCGTATTCTGTTGCTAGAAGATAGCTATCAACTGAGTATGTTGTTGACCGATGCGTTAACGCATGAAGGGCATGATGTCAATCATGTCGTTACGCCTGATGACCTCTTGGCCTTGGCGAAGGCGGCACGTTACGACTTGTTTGTTATCAGTCAAAACGAATCTGAGAGCATGAACTGTGCGCAACTCCTCAAACGCTTGCATGCATTGCTACAGAAAATGGGCGCAGACAAGCCCATCATTGTCTTAACGAGTAATACGGAATCTAGCAATATACGTTCTCTGCGCCTGATGGGTGCCGATGTGGTGCTTAAAAACAACGTCGCACACTTGAAGCAGCAAATTCTCGCACGCCTGGATCAGTATTTATCCAATGCCGTGCCTTCGGGCGGGACCGCGGAGGAAATGCCGGTCTTGCAAAGGTCCGTTGCTGCAGACAAAGCAACGCCATCGTTAGACTGGGAAATTGACCATTCGGCGGTTAAGTCTGTCACGGAGAATTTTAAAGACAAGGCCGCTATCCAAACGTCTATCGTCAAATTAACTGCTAAGTGGCGGACTCTAACAGCGGTTGCGGCGGCGCTGGTGTTGAGTGTTTTGGCTGGTTTGTTCGGGTGGGAGCAGTTTGCGGAAAAGCGTCCAGTAAAAGTGACCACTGTGCAGCTCGGCGTTATGGAAAGGACGGTCGACGTAGCAGGTTGGATCTCCAGTAAACGGCAGATGGATTTGCCCAGTATTCAGACTGGCCAACTCTATAGAGTGTTTGTTAACGAAGGCAACTTCGTGCGCAAAGGTGAAAAACTCGCCACCCTTGATAATCGTGAAGCGCTCATTAATGTTCGGCGCGCAGAAGCACAAATGTTTCGTTATCGCGCTGAAATTGATTTTGCTGACACCAGTTTGCGCGATTTTGCAAAAAAAAATGACCAGATGATATCGGAGCAGTTGGTCCTTGATATGAAAACCAGCAAGTTGTTAGCTGAGAGCAAGTTGCGTGACGCAAAGCAAGACTTACGCGTGGCACAACTTGCTGTTGGGCGACTCGCTATCGTTGCACCCTTTGCTGGCATAGCCGCGCGATCGTATGCCGTTGAAGGCAGTTGGGTGGAAGCGGGTACACCGTTATTTACCTTGGCCGATTTGGATTCACTCGAAGTCGCGCTACAGGTTCCCGACTCTGCTTTGGCTTCCATTCAGCCAGGGCAGGTAGTTCGCTTCGATGTTGATGGTGTCGAGTGGTTAGAGAAAATACAAAGCATCGTCAATGACGATGCTCCACGGACTGGATCGGATGCCAATAAACGAAAAGGTGTCTTGGCCTACGCGACCCTTGGCGAAGAAGCGCCCCTCCGCGCTTTAGATCAGCAGGTTGCAGGCGAGGTGATTACGGAGTTGAAGAACAACACAATCGCAGTGCCTTCAGCGGCCGTTTTCGTCCATAACGGAAAGGATTATGTTGCGATCGCGGATAGGGGGAGAATTCGCTACGCACCCATCAATGTCGGTGTGCGTACGCCAGCTAAAGTGGAGATTACGCGTGGCCTGAATCCCGGCGACCAGTTGGTATTGTCGGGGCGAGCTCTAGAAGAAGGTCAGCGCGTACTACCTACGTTGGTAACGACCCCCGTTTCTCGGTAATAGACTACGGGTGGCTCTACTCTTGTTCTAGATAGCCTGGCCGCCACAGCTTGATAGAATTTGCTGAGGCGCCTGACTCGACAGTTTTTGCAAGGGCTGGCGCGCACTCTAAAGACTGAAACCAAGAGGACATCCTGTTTGCATTTATTCCGCCGAAGTTTCGTCAACAAGCGGTGGCGTATCGTTAACGCATGCTTCTGTGTGTTCGCCATATTTTGGGCGGCTAATGCTCGATGCGAAACGGTGCTAAGAGTCGGATACGTGCCTATTCTTCCTGTGTCTCAGATGTTTGTGATGGAAGGCGAAGGCTGGGCAAAGAAGGCCGGAATAACGCTGAAAACCGTTCGATTTAGCGAAGGCCCAGGCATTTTGCAGGCCCTCAACGCCAACGAATTGGATGTCGCATACTTTGGCATCGGCCCCGCGATGATTGCGCGCTCCAACGGCGTTGATATTCGCGTGGTGGCAAGTGACGTAGTGGAGCAAGTTGCCTTTATTGCGCGCGGAGAGTTGGCTTTTTATATGTTACGCGACCCCAAGGCGGGCATCGAACGCTTCACACTCAAAAAGAAACGCAAACCGAAAATCGCAACATTTTCGATAGGTTCGGTGCCGGATACGGTGTTGCGATATTGGTTAACGAAAGTCGCTAAGTTGCCTAAGGATAGCATCGAGATCGTAGCCATGGGTGCTGACCGTGTGCAACAAGCGTTGCTGGATGGTTCTGTTGATGGCGCGTCCATTACGGAACCCATTGTCACCCTAGCGCTGGTTAAAGACAAAACAGCAAAAGTAGTCGTTGATGGTAGCGATATGATGCCAAACATGCCGGGTGCGATTTTGGCTGTGCGCGGTGATCTTATGCGGAATAAACCGGAGATTGTACAAAAACTGGTAGAGATGCATAACCGTGCTACAGAATATCTAATCATGGAGCCCAATCGGTCAGCTCGTCACATTTATGCGGCCATTGGCAAAGGCCCAATGACGCTTGAGATAATTGAGAGAGCCATTACATCGCCCTATTCAAAGTTTGTGTCGGATCCCTACCGCATCATCGCATCTACCCAAGTAATGCATGATTTCCAGCTGGAAATAGGTGTGCTACGCAAACCGGTGCCGCTAAAAGAACTTTTCGAGGTCAAATTTTTCGACAAGCTTTCGGCTCGCCAGTGAGGGTAGAATCGCGCGCGATGGTGACCTATCAGCGGTCGCCGACAGACTAGGCAGTAACGTTCAAATTTAACCAATACTCGTCAATTACACCCACCATTGTTCGAAATTGACCGAAACTGACTGGTTTAACCAGGTAGCTATTGGCGCCTAATTCATAGCTGCGAGCCCGATCACGTTGATCAGCGGAGGAGGTCAGCATGATCACCGGAAGGTGCTTAATGCTGTCGTCTCCTTTGACTTTTTGTAGCACCTCGAGGCCATCCATACCCGGCATTTTTATATCTAACAAGACTACACGGGGTAATGGATAGAGTTTCCGATCAGAGTAGGGATTTCTGCCCAATAGATAATCTAGCGCTTGTTGCCCATTGTTTGCTACGTGCACCACTGTACCTTGTGAACTGTGACGAAAAGCCTCAGCCGCAAGTTCAGTGTCCATTTCGTTATCGTCGACTATCAGCACATGCGGCGATTCACTCATGTTTTTCCATACAAATGTCGCAGTATGATTGGTCGATAATGGTTTGGATTGCGTTACGCGCTCTACCTTGTTTGACAGAGCTTGGAACGGTAGGGACGGGCAACTGACTACCATCAAACTAAAATTATAGACTCTAAAAAACGATTCGCCAGAAGATAAAGATGTAGTGCGAGGACGCCAGTCAAGTTTTAGGCTGCCTAAGGGCCTTTCCGCAGTTGCTCACGCTGTAATTGTAAGAGTAGGCGACTAATCTTGCTTTCTTGGTCCTTGCTTAAGTTATGAAATCGGCCGCCCAGTCTCAGGGATTTATCTTTCTCGTTTGCTTTTATAAAGCAGACCTCCAGATCACTGATGATCTCATGGTTTAACTTCGGCAGCAGGATTTGACAGTTCGGTACCATATCACCTTTGGTGAGCGTAATAGTGTTAGTGACGTCGGCGCCAATTCCACCCAGGGAAAT
>JANPPH010000209.1:0-3348 GCA_031428395.1 Gammaproteobacteria bacterium | reverse complement strand
GGTGTTGGCCGCAGCTGTTGTGGCAACCACTCACGCGGATGCTCAGGTCGGTAGGGCCACCATCGAGTTGAGGGGCGATAAGTTTTGATGAGGTAATACCTAAGCGGCAAGTGGTTGTTCCAGGGCAACTCACGACATTGTCGCCGACTTGTGGCAGGCCGAGCTGAATCGTGCTCAAAGCGGACTTTATCGCCTCTATTCGGTCTGTTGGGACATTGATCAACATCAGATTTTGATCGGCGGTGGCGCGAATGTCGTCGAGGCCTTCGTTTGTCATGATAGTTGCGACACCGCGCAATTGTACTGCGGTGATATCGCCAGTCGGGAGACGAATCGGGAATGCGTGGAGTCCCGCTTGGCGCTGTGCAACTACCCTTCTTGGTGAACCCGAACCGCAGACCTCGCCTTCACTGCGTTCTAACCATTTGCCGCGTGGATAGGGTTCATCAATGAACGCAGTTTGAGCGCGCTGGAATTCCTCGCGGTACTTTTCGACGAAGCCTTGTTCGCCAAATTTATCAACCAGGAACTTGATGCGCGCTTTAGCGCGACGTTTACGGTCTGAATAGCGATTATGTAAGGCAAGCGCGGCTTCTATTGAAGGCAATAAATCTTTTTCTTCAATAAATTCTTCGATAGTGACGGCTTCATGCGGTTTGTGGCCTAAGCCGCCACCGGCCAAAACTTTGAAGCCAAATTTGCCGTCTTTTTTAATCGCAACGACGCCTACATCGTGCATCATTCCCATGGCGCAATCGGATTCGCAGCCCGAAAAACTGATTTTAAATTTGCGCGGCATGTGTTGGGTGAGTGGGTTGCGCAAAAAACGTTGCACTGCGCCATCGACAAACGGCGCAACATCGGTATGTTCGCGCGGGCAGATGCCGGCCATCGAGCAGGCCGTAATGTTGCGTACTGTGTTGCCACACGCCTCGCGGGTGGTGAGCCCTACCTGCGCAATGTCGCGCATGAGCGCAGGGGTGTTTGCAAGGGGCACGAAATGCACTTGAATGTCCTGGCGGGTGGTGATTTGTGCATGCGCATTGTGCGAATAGCGATCTACGACATCCGCGGTCGCGTTTAATTGGACAGCATTTAGTTTTCCGCCGGGCAGTTTGATACGGACCATGTGCACGCCGTCTTGGCGTTGACCGTAAATGCCGTGTTGCAGGCGAAAGGCCATGAAGCGCTCGGCATCCATCTGGCCGTCGACAACCGCCCGCACCGCTTCCTCGTAGCGATCGATCTCGGCAAAATCCGTGAGTGTTGCGGTGTCATTCATAATTCAACTCCTGCGTAATTTAAGACGCAATAAACTTTAATCCAATAGCCATTAGCATACTCGCCAATATCGGCCGCATCACCTTTTCTGGTACTACCGAAGTCAGATGACTGCCTAACCAAATACCGGGTAATGACCCCAGCAGTAGCGCTAGCAATAATACGCTATCGACGCTGCCCATACCTAAATGACCCATCCCCGCTATCGCCGTCAGGGGAACTGCGTGTGCGATATCCGTACCCACGATCTTGCGCATCGGTAGACGTGGATAGAGGAATAGCAGTGTTGCAGTGCCTAATGCACCCGCACCAACGGACGAAATAGGCACAAGGATACCCAAAACTATGCCCGAAATCACTGTTGCCTGTTTTTGTCGACGTGGCCAATCACTGCTGCGTTGCTCGACAAAATCCGCCAAGCGATGCATCATGTTTTTGAACACGATGGCCAAGGACGTGAGCACTAAAGCAATGCCAAGGACGAATGTTACCAGGGAGTTTATGTACTGCCCTTGGTCCTTCCAGAGCGCTAATATGCCCATCACAAGCAATGCGGTGGGAATACTTCCCGCCAGCAATCAGGCGTACGATTTTCCATTCGACGGTGCTTTTGCGGTGATGAATCACGATGCCGCACGCTTTAGTGATCGCAGCAAATAACAAGTCCGTGCCGACAGCCGTTATAGGTGCGACGCCATACACGAAGATGAGCAACGGGGTCATTAGCGAGCCGCCGCCAATACCGGTTAAGCCAACGAGGATGCCGACAGCAAAGCCAGAGAGTGTGTATCCCCATTCCATGCCAGGCACCCTCTAAATGAAAGAATTCGCGAATGGGAACTGTAGCAAGTAGTTTATATGTTAAAAAATACTATTATATTCTATTTATATACTCAATTATTCTATAGGGGACGACGTGAAACTACAACAGCTACGGTTTATTCGTGAGGTGGCACGCTGTGGACTTAATGTTTCAGCCGCAGCAGAAGCGCTTTATACCGCACAACCCGGCGTAAGCAACCAGATTCGTATGCTTGAAGATGAGTTAGATGTGCAAATTTTCGAGCGTAATGGCAAGCGCCTTGTAGGCGTCACCGAGCCCGGCAAAGCGATTTTAGCTTTGACCGAGAGGGTGCTCAAAGAAGTTGATAACATTAAGAAAGTAGGCGATGAGTTCTCCAATAATACGCGCGGTACGTTATCAATAGCCACCACCCACACGCAGGCTCGCTACGCCCTCCCGAATGCCATTAAGGCCTTTCGTGAACGTTACCCGGACGTTCGCTTACGTATGCATCAAGGAAGTCCTACGCAAATTGCGGAATTGGCAGTGTCCGGCGTGGCTGATATTGCTATCGCCACTGAAGGTATTTCGTTATATGAGGATCTCGTCATGATTCCTTGCTATGAGTGGCAGCACTGCGTCGTCGCGCCGGTTGACCATCCGCTCATGCAAACTCAGCAGCTAAGCTTGGCTGCAATCGCCGAATATCCCATTATTACTTACGACTTCGCCTTTGCCGGCCGATCAAAAATCAACCAGGCGTTTGAGAACGAGGGGCTAACACCAAACGTTGTCCTCACTGCTATCGACTCGGATGTGATCAAGACCTATGTCAAGCTCGGTTTGGGCATAGGCTTGGTCGCTGGAATGGCTTATGAGCCAGAGCGAGACCAGGAATTGCGTGCTATGGACACGGGCCATTTATTTGGACCCAGTATGACGCGAATTGGCATCCGTCGCGGCATGTACATGCGCAGTTATATGTATGATTTTATAGAACTATTTGCTCCACACCTCGATCGTAAGGCAGTCGAAACGGCGATGGGTGGTTAGTGTTGGGACGCTTTACGTGGTGTGGGACATTGCGAAAATTCGGCTGAGTTAACTAAACTTTTTGCGCCGATTGTTGATAGCCATGGTGTTAACCTAAAAAAGGGCAGTTGGAATCTACTGCGGGCGTTTAATATGCTGAATCTGCAAGATTTTTTCGTTAAATTTTGGCTCGGCAACTGCTCCTGCGTTGCCCTACCTTCGCGCATCCCTGCGCTCGTCACCGTAGGGTG
>JANPPH010000208.1:0-3495 GCA_031428395.1 Gammaproteobacteria bacterium | reverse complement strand
CTACGGCTTCGCCAAAATTTAACGAAAAAATATTCCATCTTCAACATCTTAAGCGCCCTCGCTACGATTTCAACTGCCTTTTTTTGGTTTAAGCGGAAAAATCCGGCGTGAGCGACAAATCAGATCTCTCGGATCATTGGAAGAATAAATATTACGAAAGTCTCGAAGCCTACGAGATCAATGAACAACAATGGGCGCGCGCCGAGGATTTGTTGCGCCGCACTTTAAGCCGCCTGACCTTAGCGGCTGATGGTGTGAGTCCTGACCTTGATGTTGAATTGCAATCACTGCGCAGTGCCATACGTAATGGGATTGACACACCCAGCCTCGGTCGGAACCTTGAGTCCTTATCGCAAACGTTAGTTAGACTTGATGAGACCCGAGGTAAACCCTACTCTCTGACCATTCCAGCGGTGTTATCGGAGCTGCTGGAAAAAATCACTTGGCCGCATCATGTCAACAACCAAGTAAAAGCGTTGCGCGAACAACTCGCCAACTCAAGCCCACACGCCGATTTTAAAAATTCCCTCGATCTCTACTCGCATTTACTGCGTAACGCGCTTAGCACTCCAGAATCCAACAGCGGTACAAGTGGAGGTTTTTTCCACAAACTATTTAGGCAAAAAACCGAAAAGCCAATAATATATCCAGATGAATTGGCCATTGACAGCGGCACCAAGCGCTCCGCGCACGAAGCATTCTCCGTAAACGAGATTCTTATTCAACTGCTGGAACGTCTAACCTTACCCGCTGAATTCGACGAACGCATTGAGGCCTTAAAAGACCAACTCAGCGCACACCTGCGTAGTCCAGACTGGGCACCGATCCTTTCTCAAATCGCCGGTTTCGTTTCCGAGATGCGCAGCAAGATTCAGCAAGAGAAACGCGACCTAGAATTGTTCCTTGCGCAATTAACTGGACGCTTGCAAGAACTAGACGAACACTTGCAAGGTGCGGAAATGTTTCGCAGTGAATCCGACTTAAGCGGCCGCGAACTCAATCAAACCGTGCAAGAACACATGAGTACAATTCAAACGACCGTAGCGCAAGCGTCTGACTTAGATCAACTCAAGCAAGCGGTGCAAAATCGTCTGGAACAAATAAAACAACACATGACCGGATACCGCGCCGCGGAAGAAGCACGCCAACATCAATTGCAAGAAGAAATGCGGACATTAATTAGCCGTCTACACAGTATGGAAAGCGAGGCAAACACACTGCGTAAGCGTGTGCGCGAACAGCGCGATCAAGCCCTCAAAGACGCTTTAACCGGTATTTATAATCGCCTCGCCTACGATGAACGCATTGCTGAGGAATATGCACGCTGGAAACGCTTTAAAACACCCCTTTCGTTGATGATCTTCGACGTCGACAACTTCAAAACCATTAATGATTCCTATGGGCACAAAGCAGGCGACAAAGTATTACGGATTATCGCGGACATTTTATCCAAGCAAATCCGCGAAACCGATTTTATCGCGCGCTACGGCGGCGAAGAATTTATTATCGTAGCATCCGGTGCGGGGGTAATGACCGCACGGCAACTCTCCGATAAGCTACGCATTAGCGTGGAACAACATGAGTTTGTCCACGACGGCAACCCGGTGAAGATCACAATCTCTGGCGGCATTGCGGAGTTCGGCAAAAACTCAACGCCGGATAGCGTATTTGAACAGGCTGACCATGCGTTATACGAAGCCAAGCAACAAGGACGTAATCGCTGTATCTAGTGTGTTCCGACACGCTAGCCGTTGCCATAGTAGTACTCTCCCCATCTAGCGTGTTTGCCCTGCTTTAAGTGACAATACCTAACAGCCTATCGGACTTAGGCTGGTGGGATGACAAGAGCGGCAGTCCAACCCGTTTGACGCAATCGTTGTAAAATGGGTTACTATTCGCCTAGTTCGCTCCTGCTGTTTTCGCCTGCCAATTTTCACTCGATCCGTCCACAAGCTATTGAAGATCAAGATCGCCCTTTAGCTTACAACGCAAATTTACCCAACTTGTTAAGGAGAACCCGATGCGTTTGTCTTCACCGCAACAGCTATTACGCGCTACCTTTTGCGTTACTGCCCTATATTTGGCCGCCACTACCACAAGTCTTGCCCATGAACTGCCAACATACGAAGTAAGCAACACGTTCAGTGCCGATGGCAAGCCACATTTTCCCGCGATCAACAGCATGACGGATCGGTTATTTGCTAGTGATGTTGGAGCGGGCACCGTAACATTGTTTGAAGCCAGCACTGGCATGAAGTTGGCCGAGACGCCCACTGGCGGCGGCGCCCATACGGTCATGGTTGACCAACGCAACAATGTTGCCTATGTCACTAATCGTGGCGCCAACACGCTATCTATCCTGGATGGCAACACCAACGTAAAGCTAGTTGACATCCCCGTCGGCACAGCACCTCATGGCATCGATATAGATAAAAAACGCGGACTCCTGTATGTGTCCAACACCGGCAGCAATGATGTGAGCGTCGTTGATTTGGCAACGCGCACTGTTACTCGCACTATCGCCACCGGCGCAGGGCCTTGGGGTGTAGCGCTCGACCGCAAGCGACGCTGGTTGTATACCAGTAACACCGAAGAAGGCACCGTCTCGCGCATTGATCTTAATACCGGCGCAACGCTGGCTAAAATCACCGTGGGTGGCCGCCCTTGGAACGTAAAAGTTGACCAGCGCACGCATCGTGTTTATGTTAGCAATGAAACGCTTGGTGTCGTATCGGTAATTCGTGGTGATGCCGTTATTGCAAGCATTCCGGTTGGCCTTGCACCGCATGGGATCATGCTGTCGCGCAAACAGCGAGTTGGTTTTGCTGCGGCGACCGGCTCCAATCAAGTAACCGTTTTTGATCTGCGTACCAACACTGTATTGCAACAAGTGCCTGTTGGTATTGCACCCACGGCGGTGGCTTTAGACGATAAAGAAAACGTGGTTTATGTTGCCAATCAAGGCGGCGGCACCATTAGCGTATTGACAGAAATCGAATAAAAATCGGAGTGCTGTGTCGCGACAAGCTTCACAGCACTTTAATTCCAAAGCCGTTAAACCTAAAAAAGGCAGTTGGAAACGTAGCGAGGGCGCTTAAGATGTTGAAGATGGAAGATTTTTTTGTTAAATTTTGGCGAAGCCGTAGTCACCCCTACGGTGACGAGCGCAGGGATGCGCGAAGGTAGGGCAACGCAGGAGCAGTTGCCGAGCCAAAATTTAACAAAAAAATCTTGCAGATTCAGCATATTAAGCGTCCTCAGTAGGTACCAACTGCCATTTTTAGGTTAAACCCAGATTTTCCATTAGCGCTCGTAGCGAGGGCGTGCAAGGTGTTGAAGATGGGCGAGAAAAATTGAAAAATAGCCGGAGGCGTAGTCACTCTACGGTGACAGGCTGTTTTTCAATTTTTCTCGCGCAGATTCAGCGCCTTGTGCGGCTGCAGTAGAGGACTAATGGAAAATCTGGGTTAAACAAACAAGCTAATATCCGCGCCA
>JANPPH010000207.1:0-9915 GCA_031428395.1 Gammaproteobacteria bacterium | reverse complement strand
TCTCGCCCATCTTCAGCACCTTGCGCACCCTCGCTACGAGGCTAATGCAAATCTGTGGTTAAAACGAAACAAGCTCCGCTAAGCGACTGGATAAGCACCGACACTGCGTTCAGATGGATGACCTGGCGTGCGCTGGCTCGTCGCACGTACACCCTTAACACCGGCCCAGACGCTAATCGCCAACGACAACGCCAACACAACAAATAGCCACCAGGACGCCGCAGTTAGGGCGGTCACGGCTGACTCTGCCGCATTACGCACGCGTTGTTCCCCACCGGGGCCAAATACGAGCATTGCTTTATCCACTGTTTGATCAGCGCGCTCTTGGGTAAAGCCCATCTGATTGACCATCACATCAACCGCACCCTCACGATCACCGGCTTGCAAGCGAGCTTGGAGCGCGTTCATATTTTCCCCGGAAATATCTGCACCCCCTGCGCCGGTAATCACCGATTGCAGTTGAGACAAGGGCCCTTCATTAGCAGCCGAAGGTGATTGGTTGCGCTGTGGATCCGTAGTGACAGCGGCCACTTGACCCGCACCTTGCAGACCACGGCCTAAGACGCTGAATGTGCCGCCCAGCACACTACTGGCTACGCTGGTCATCATATAGGCAAACACCAACGTAACACTTGCCCAGGCAACAAAGCCATGCAACAAACCATCACCGAGGCGCGACAATCCAGACAATCGCCCTGCAACGTAGCCACCTACGAATGCCGAAATCAACATGCTCGCACCAGTCCATATACCCGTTGCAATCGGTATACCCGCGGCCGACTCGGCTGCTTGCGGATCGACTGCGGTTAAGCCTACCGCTATACCCAGCAACGCCATTAATAAGTAACTCGCAACGCCGACTGCAATTCCTGCGAATACCGCACTCCATCGAATCGGAGAAAATTGGGGTTTACGTGAAACCAGACGTTGACTTTCAATCACTTGAGCTTCCATGCACGTTCTCCTTGATATTGAATGCCGCAAAACTATTTTGCACACTGCATCAGTTGCGCCTTTTTCTCATTGCCACTAACTTGATTTTTAGTCTACTCAAAAATTGTTTGCAACGTAGAATGAAGACGCATCCCTTGAGGCCTCGTATTGCGGCTACTCCGTTTAGTATAGTCAAAGAAAATAATAGCCCCAACGATGAGCCGTCACAGGCTGTCATGTCGGCCCGAACCACACGAAAACCACCATCGATTTTTATGCGGGTAGTGTTGAGATGCCGACAACAATCAGAGCAAATTGGTTTTCCGTGGGTTGGCCGCTCGTTGTGATGAGCTTGTTAATTTCGATCCAGTTGTAAATGTCCTCCATGCAACGCACCATTCACCTAGTTTTTTATTCCGATGGTGTGCAACACTTCAACGTTTAGCTTAATACCAAGATCCGTGGTCAATCGTGCCACGTTACTAAGATGCATCGCCTTAAATTCCTCACGCTCGCGCTCGGAAAGCCTATTCACTAGCGCGCGAAAACCCGCGTTCCAAATGATATCCCACCACCCATTTTCATCCCGCAAGTAGTAGCCCACATCGCTGCGTTCTGTGCGAATATCGTCAAGTCCAGCACTTTCAAACAGAGCAACACACTGTTCCTCATTACAAACGCGCTTCCACGCCAACGGCGGTTGCTCGATACCGAAACTTTGTATATCTGTTGCAAACATCTCGGCGAGAGGTGAAAACGCGCTGGCGTAGAAAGTTGAAATACATACTTTGCCACCCGAGCGCACCTTGCTTGCTATGTGCGTAAGCTGTCGCTGCATGTCTTCGACAAAAAATATGCCGAAGGCACTCGCCGCCGCATCAAAGTAGCCATCGGCGAACGCTAAATCTTGCATATCCATTTCGAGGAACTCGACATTCGCAATTTTTTTCGCCTGCGCTTTGATACGCGCCTGTTTTAACATCTCAGATGAGAAATCGACTCCAGTGACGTGACCCTGCGGGGTTGCCGCGGCTAATAGCAATGCAGCATTCCCCGTCCCTGTCGCAACATCCAACACCCGCTCATCGCCCTGAAAGGCAAAGCGCGCGGCCTGAAGCTGAGCACTTTTCAAGAAAAAAAGTAAAGCCTCGCTGTCATAACCTTCAGCGACCGTGTTAAACGTATCCCTAATAATTTTCTGACGCTCTTGCTGATCCATCGTCGATCCTTTTACACATCCATTAAACCCAGATTTTCCATTAGCACTCTACTGCGCCAATACTAAAGCCGCACCTAAATCATTCCGCCACCTTGTAAGGTGAATGTGCGTGAAGTTCTTTCATTTGGCTTTCCATCATCGTCTGTTCCTGCTGCAAAAAATCTGCAATCGCGGCACGAAAAGCGGGATGGGCTACCCAATGAGCAGACCACGTTGCCTCTGGCAAAAAGCCACGACTAATTTTGTGTTCACCTTGCGCGCCTGGCTCAAAGCGTCGCAACTGTTCAGCGATACAAAACTCAATACCTTGGTAATAACATAACTCAAAATGCAGCGCATTAAATTGGTCCGTACATCCCCAATGTCGCCCATGCAACGTCCCACCGCCTTGATAACACAACGCACCGGCTACGTAGTCTGTGCCATGCTTCGCCAACGTTAGCACCACATCCTCACCCATCGTTCGTCCCACCTCGACAAAAAAGGCACGGTTGAATGTTGCAACACCACCTTTGCGCGCAAACGTAGAGGCGTAGAAGTCGTAAAAAATTGTCCAATGCTGCGCATCAATGTCCAAACCGCGCAATACTTCGATTTTTATTCCCGCCTCTTGCACGCGACGGCGTTCTTGTTTCACTTTTTTACGTTTGACTGACGTGAACTGCACTAAGAAACCATTAAAATCTTGATACGCACGATTTTCCCAATGATACTGGCATCCCAAGCGCGTGAGCAAACCATGCTTGCTCAAGTAGTCCATGTCGTTTTTAACTGGAAAAAGCCAATGCAGCGAAGAAACACCCAAAGATTGCGCATACTCAATCGAATACTGAATTAAGCTATCCATCACAGCGTGATCTAAAACAAAATTGGGATGTATGAGGATACGCGGACCTGTCGCAGGCGTGTAAGGAATGCCAGAAACCAATTTAGGATAGTAATTCAAACCATGCCTCGCATAGGCATCGGCCCAACTCCAATCAAACACAAACTCGCCGTAGGAATTGAACTTAAGGTACATCGGCACGGCGCCGAGCAATCGACCACTATCGTCTTTTGCAACGAGATGGCGAGGCAACCATCCAAAGTGATGACCAACACACTGGTTACGCTCAAGTGCAGCAAGAAATTCATGAGTGAGAAAGGGATTGTCTTGGTGTGCTAGTGAGTTCCAATCCGCCGCTGCCACAGCGTCTATACTTTCAATGACGGAGATTTTCATTCAGACTTCCATAGAACTGCTAACCAGAGCAAAACAGACCGAAACCCAGAAGTCTTTCGAATCCGTAGCTCTTTTACGGGCAACAAAACTTATTGCGTTGCAGCTTCATCACTCGCGGTTGCTAAAGTAATTTCAATGGTAAGCGAAAACTGGATTTTTAGGTTAACGAGCGAAGCAAATAAAAAACCCCACCGTTTAGGCAGGGCGCAATGAAGACATTGTTTTATTAGAACAGCTAAACCACTAACTAATTGGGTAGCACCTCCCGCGCCTGCAACCCTTTAGGCCCGCGCTCCACTTCAAAGCTGACTAGCTGACCTTCGTTCAAAGTCCTAAAGCCATTGCCTTTGATTGCGGAGTGGTGCACGAAGATATCTTCAGTGCCATCCTTAGGCGAAATAAAACCAAAACCTTTTGCATTATTAAACCACTTAACAGTACCCGTGTTCATTACAATCCCCCTGACAATAAAATGACTATTCCCTTATAAGGCGCTTGAACCCTCGCTCAAGCACAATTGAGTATAGTCGCTTTTTTTACTGTGAATAGTGGCCCAATGAGCAATGATTCAAACGCGGATCGTAAAGGGTCTTCCATTGACAAAGTAGCGGTGTTACGCGAGAGAAAACAAGACAAAAAGCTTGCCCGAAAACGGGGCAAGCTTTAAATTTAAAGCCAGGTGCTAAGTATTGTCTTTTAGAAAAAGATGCGAACCTAATTTAACCGTTATCATCTTTTTTCGCGCCCAGTCCGGACGCGCTTTCATTGGCGCATAGAAATAAAGCGCTCCGCGCGTTAAATCTGCAGCCCCTTTGGTTACACGCTGAAAGTGATAATAGTTTCGATACACAAAAGCGGCGACACGCTTTGCGCTTTGCCATTGTCGTTTGTTGGTGGGCATGTCGCTGACCGTATCATGCGTCCAGCTAAATTGCCTATCCTGCCAAACTACGTTGCATATGGAGTCAGGATATCTACCACTAACAAGCCGATTCATCGTAACGTAAGCTACAGCTAACTGCCCTTGAATCGGTTCACCACGAGCTTCGTGGTAAACATTCAACGACAAACAATGCAGCTCTTTGTCCAGATTTGCGGCAAATATATTCAATGGCCACAACAAAAAAAACACGCTTAACCATCTCATCATCCACCCTCCGGTTTGGGGGGGTGACTACAAAGGGAGATTTTGTTCCAATCCTAATGCCATGCCTTGGCTTGCAACAAAATTTCTCTTTTAGCTCACCCTCGTTTTATTGCACTCGTCACTCAAATTGCTAACTAAGTTTCGATGAGAGCTTCCTAGCCCTGCCTCCCGATTATTCAATGGGAAACCACTATTTAACATAGGCTAAAACGCCTATGGCTTGCTCTTTTAAATACAATGCACTGACTGTGCCACCGCATTATTTAACATATTTTTCAATGCGTTATATTTCAGCATTGATAATTTCAAGATAACCTAGAGGTAAAGCTGTAAGAAGCGCCGACGACTGTTTGTGCAAATCCGCTTTGACGAGCTTTCCTTTCCACGCATACTCATTATACTAAGCTGACTTTACCCTTAATGTGACCTGTTTGTCATCTAATTGTCATTATGGCCAAATTTTTTTCAACATTAAACCCTGAGATAACTGAGTTTATACAGCAGCAGTTGGTGTTTTTCACCGCCACTGCACCCGAAAACGGGCGTTTGAACCTATCCCCCAAGGGAATGGACACCTTTCGTATCGTTGACGGTACAACAGTAGCCTACCTTGATCTCACTGGTAGTGGCAATGAAACCGCAGCGCATTTGGCGGAAAACGGTCGAATTACCTTTATGTTCTGCAGTTTTACGGCAAAGCCCTTAATTTTAAGGCTCTATGGAATGGGTGAAGTCGTTCGGCCCAACAACCCAAAATGGCCGACGCTAAAGCCATTATTCCCTGAGTTGCCCGGCGCGCGACAGATTATTGTCGCAACCGTTGATTCCCTGCAGACCTCATGCGGATTTGCTGTGCCAATGTTTGAATCGCAACAAGAACGCGGAGTGCTTACGGCTTGGGCACAAAATAAGGGCCAAGACGGAATCGAACAATATTGGCGCGAAAAGAATCTCAATAGTATTGATGGGCACCCGACACACTTGCTGGACGAGTAACAAAAATCAACGTTGTTTTAAACCCAGATTTCCCATTAGCGCTCGTAGCGAGGGTGCGCAAGATGGGAGGCTACAGTAGAGACTAATGGAAAATCTGGGTTAAACAGCGGCAAGTCCACGTTGTATATCTGTAATTAAATCTTCTACATCTTCCAACCCAACAGCGATGCGCACGAGTCCGTCGCTGATGCCTGCCTCCGCCCGCGCCAGCGGCGTGAGTCGTCCGTGCGTCGTCGTCGCGGGATGTGTGACCGTGCTTTTAGTATCACCCAGGTTTGCGGTGATCGAGATGAGTTGCATGGAGTCGATAAACTTCCAGGCACCCTCGCGGCCGCCTTTCAATTCAAACGTAACAATGCCGCCGAAGGCCTTTTGTTGCCGTGCTGCCAACGCATGCTGCGGGTGAGATAACAGCCCCGGATAGTGCACTTTTTCAATTTTCGACTGGGTTTCGAGCCATTGCGCGACTTTTCCTGCACTAGCCGAATGCGCAAACATGCGCAGCTGCAGTGTTTCCAGACCCTTGAGAAATACCCATGAGTTAAAAGGACTCATCGCGGGCCCAGCGGTGCGTAAAAAGCCATAAACCTCTTTGCCGACACGCTCCGCGTCGCCTACAACAGCCCCACCGATACAACGACCGTGGCCATCTAAATATTTAGTGGCGGAATGAATTACAATATGCGCGCCAAGAGCTAAAGGCTTTTGCAATGCGGGCGTACAAAAACAATTATCTACCACTAGTAGGCAGCCATTTTGTTGCGCCAATTGAGCGAGCGCTGAGATATCGGCAATTTCAGTTAATGGGTTTGACGGCGTTTCAAGAAATAGTAAACGAGTAGTGGGACGTAATGCTGTCTCCCAGGCACTTACATCGGTTAACGGCACATAAGTGACATCGACGCCAAACTTGGCTAAATAGTTATTGAGTAGCACCGTGGTGGTGCCGAAAATGCTACGCGACGAGACAACATGATCGCCACTTTTCAGAAAGGTCATGAAGGTGGCAAGGATGGCAGCCATGCCCGATGACGTGGCGACGCAGCTCTCGCCGCCTTCCAGAGCCGCAAGGCGCTGCTCGAAAGTGCGCACAGTCGGATTAGTGAAGCGCGAATAAATATTGCCAGGGGTTTCACCGGAAAAGCGTGCAGCGGCTTCGGCAGCGCTTTTAAATGTGTAACTGGATGTTAAAAAGATCGGCTCGGATTGTTCGCCTTCATCCGTACGCCGCTGACCTGCTCGCACCGCAAGGGTATTGAACCCGTATTCGCTATTGTCGGCATTATCGTGCGACATCGTACTCCCCTCTAGTAACAGATCGCAGGCACAAAAAAACCCGCATTAGCACGCTAAAGCAGGTTACCGCTTTAGCGACATTTATTACGCGCCTGCAAGCTGAACTCAAATCGGCGCGACCACAATACTGTTTTAGAGTAAAAGCAACGGGTATAAATGTCAATGAATGGTGATTTATTCAGGAGCAAACACAGGTTAAACCCAGATTTTCCATTAGCCTCGTAGCGAGGGTGCGCAAGGTGCTGAAGATGGGCGAGAAAAGAAGAAAAACAGTCGGAGGCGTAGTCACTCTACGGTGACAGGCTGTTTTTCATCTTTTCTCGCGCAGATTCAGTGCGTTGTGCAGCCGCAGTAGAGTGCTAATGGAAAATCCGGGTTAAATACGCCTGGGCATATGTTACTTCAGGCTTACGCTGAAGTGGGGCTACTAGCAAATGCATACCCGGACTTATTTCGTTTAGCCTCGTACATCGCCTCATCCGCACTTTGGATTAAAACTTCCGCAGTGGTGCCATCCTTGGGGAAAATAGATATCCCTATACTTGCTTTAACGCTTGGTCTAATGATGAGGTTGTTTACGCTGATGTCACAGGGCACCCTAATCGCCTGGATAATTTTTTCGGCGATCAACGTGATATCTTTTTCGTCTTGGACCTCCATTAACAGATATAAAAATTCGTCACCACCATGGCGGCTAACCGTATCGTCGCCCCGAGTATTTTCCTTGAGCCGCCCTGCAATGGTCAGTAAGAGGCTATCGCCTGCGTCGTGTCCGTGCGAATCGTTAATTTTTTTGAAGTCATCCAGATCGACGAACATTACCGCTAAAGTCCAACCATGCCGTTGTGCCTGCGCCAATCCATGTTCCAAACGATCAGTGAACAGCAGGCGGTTAGGCAGGCCAGTCAAAGGATCATGAAAAGCGGCATGGCGAGCCGCTTCTTCCTGTTCTACAGCGGTGGCCAATTGATGTTCCAGGAGCTGCCGTTCTTTGACCTCATTCTCCAATGCCTGATTTACAACTGCCAACTCGTCGGACGCTTCTTGCACTTTGTTTTCAACGGCCACGCTCTTTTCGAAGGCTTTTTCAACCTCTGGCAATGAGTCTGCTTCGGCGAGCTCTTGCTTGAGAGCCGCATTGACCGACGCCAAATCCTCTGCACACTCCTCCACCAAATCCTTGACGCGTTCACTTTTATCTAGCACCTTGCTCAGGGATTTGGTTGGCTGGGCGCCCTTCGACAAGTCCACGCTTGGATCAATCCTCATGTATACATTCTCCGTATTATGAATCTTATGTTTACTGACGGTGAAGTCTATTGGATGATTGGTTTCACTTTCCGTCCAAAAGCGCATCACACCGAATTCTTAATAGATTAGATCTAAATAACGAAGATAGCCTAGTTAGCCCATTGAGTCTGTAGAAAAGCTTGAGCGTAAGTTTTTTTATGAAAAAAATAACCGTAGAATCTGCTGGCGAACAAAAGTAAATCCGCGTGGAGACAGGCACCACCTAAACGATTTTGATGTTCGACATAAAATTCCTGCACAGTTATTCACGCCACGGAGCACCTATGGAAACATTACTTGAATGGGCTGACAAGTATTCAGCCCCTGTACTTCTAATGCTTTGCGTTGGTGCGGCGCTGGTGTTTTTGCTTAAGCTGGTCACCGAGCGAACAATTGAGGCGGAATTTTCTCGTCTTGCGAAGCAGCTCGACCTCAAGCTTGAACGTCGTTCTGAGTTTGAGCAGCAGGTATTGCTTGAGCGATATCGCTTGGTGTGCGATTTTGCCTCGCGGCTAAGCCGAATCACGACGGATCTCAATAGGGTAAAGTCGGGGCAAGACGTGAAGGATCTATTCCATGCGAACGAGTTGGTTCCGCTGACAACCGTATACGAAGATCTTGCTTCGAAGTCATTTCAGCTGTCGACGACGTTCCACCAATTCTTTATTCAACACGCTGGTACAGTTCTAAACATCGCCAACGCACAGACTCCGGCAGAGCGAGAAACTGCGACAACGGCCTATGCCAACAATCTTGCCCACCTCAATGTTCTTGTCAACGAAGAATTTAAAACCAGTGGGGTCTCATGGTGACCCCTCTGGGTTTTAGCGGAGTCTGTGTTTCGCACCAAAACCCTGCTTGCGCTGCTTACAACGCCACTTCCCCACAAACAAAAGCAACCAATAATGCGAATTAAACGTACTTTTTTTACTTCGACAATGGGAGGCTAAAAAACTTTGGTCGCAGAAAAACTGCATTGGCAACATCGATAAATTAGGCCAGTGCGGAACGCTTTGGTATCGTAGACTCTATTGCGGCCTCACTATGTTTAGCCCTGGAGCCATGCTGATGCGCAGCGACCACAGCGACCACGAAGCCCAGGATTGTTTGGCGCGAAATTGGATCTATCAAAGGCATGGCTCCGACCTCCGTATTTACCATTCTCACATGACGAACCCGAACGATTAGGGCGCAACGGCGCGCCAGCGTCGACATCGCCTGCAACCCTTATTAGCCGTAAGCGCTCCACCAACCCCAGACTTGTCGCCTGATACCAATTTCCGCATCCTTGCAACCTCTAAAACGAGAAGGAGTGAGCATGAAGATGGGAACGGAGTTTTGGATGGGGCATGTGGCGGCGGCCACGCTTGAAACCATTTCGGCGAGTGAGTATGCGAGGCGGCACGGCATCTCGGTGGCGGCCTTGTATTATTGGCAGCACAAGCTAAAAGCCGCCACCGTCGGTCTACCCAAAAAAGTATCGAAGCGTGCCAAGTCAGCACACGCCAGTAAATTCGTGGCACTACGCGTAACGGATACGGTTGCTGTGCGGCGCCCAAGTCTGTGTGCCTTGGTGCTGCCGTCAGGCATGCGCCTGGAGATGGAGGCGCTGCCGCCGCCTGACTGGTTGGCAGCGCTGGGTCGCACTGTGCCGGGAGCACGCTAATGCACCCGGGCTGCTCGATCGAGCACGTGTATTTGTGCCGGGAGCCCATCGACTTTCGCAAATCAATCAACGGGCTGAGCATACTGGTCGAGCAGGCACTGGAATTGAACCCGTTCGGCAGCGCGCTGACTGTGTTCATCAATCGC
>JANPPH010000206.1:0-3608 GCA_031428395.1 Gammaproteobacteria bacterium | reverse complement strand
GCCTATGCGAAACTTGGCTACATTCACCGAGAAGGCTTAGGCGTGCCAAAAGACTACGTCACCGCCGCAGAATGGTTCCAACGTGGAGCAGAACAAGACGATGCGGCCAGTCAGGTCAGTTTAGCGACCCTATATCTACATGGCGAAGGCGTTCAGCAAAATGACAATTCCGCGCTTAGTTGGTTCTCGCGCGCCGCAACCCAAGGACACGCAAGCGCGCAAACCGGATTGGGCTATATGTACGAACACGGCAAAGGAGTGTCCCAAAACTACAGCATGGCACTTAGCTGGTATCGCAAAGGCGCCCTGCAAGGCGACGCCAGCGGCCAAACCCAACTCGCGATGCTGTACTATAACGGCCGTGGCGTAACCCGAAACTTTCACGCCGCGCGCGCCTGGTTTGAGCGCGCCGCCGAACAAGGCGATGATGTCGCTCAGCGCCACCTCGGCGAAATGCATGAATCAGGCAAAGGTGTCGCGCCCAACTGGGCAATGGCCTATATGTGGTATAGCCTCGCCGCGGCTCAAAACACGGCGGCTGAAAGCTATAAGAATCGCCTCGGCTCAAAGCTGACTCAATATCAATTGATTGAAGCGGAGTGGCGCATGGACAATTGGTGGGAGCAACACCATCGCGGCCAGTGATCGGAAGCCGAATTCTATTTGATTGAATCGCCTAGCAACTAATTTCTACGTGCGCGCATTAAGCCCAGATTCGAGGCGTGCAAGGTGTTGAAGATGTGCGAGGAAAACTGAAAAATAGCCGGAGACACCGTTACTCTACGGTAGAGGGCTAATGAAAAATCTGGGTTAAAATAAGTTATCGCTTTTTTTTCGGTCTTGGGCTACATGAATTATAAAAATCTGCAGAAACTGCTGTTCTTGCTCGATGCAGAAACTTCGCATGACTTGGCACATTCGGCGCTACGCGGATTACAGCGCACTCCATGGCTTCTGGAAGCCGTCGCTAATCGTTTTTCCGTTCCCGATTCGCGCCTGAGCCAAACTGTATGGAACAACGTGTTCCCCAATCCCGTTGGGCTAGCCGCCGGTTTTGATAAAAATGCCGCGATTATTAGGGCCATGACTGCGCTTGGCTTCGGCTTTATCGAAGTAGGATCCGTCACGCCGATACCTCAGGCGGGCAACCCAAAACCGCGTTTGTTTCGCTATGCAGAACAACAAAGTATTCAGAATGCGATGGGCTTTAACAATCAGGGCATGGAAACCGCGCTCTGCAATATAATCAAAGCACGCCCCAGCAATATCCCTATCGGTGTCAATTTAGGCAAGAACAAAGCGACGTCGCAGGAGATGGCGCTCAACGACTACGAGCAATTGGTCAAAGTCTTTCGCGATGTCGGCGACTATTTAGTATTTAACTTATCCTCGCCCAATACTCCTGGTCTGCGCGATTTGCAAAACTCTGTGTTTATCAGAGAGCTGTTTTCGATGGCCAAGGCACTAACGAGCAAACCCTTACTGCTAAAAATTTCCCCCGACATGGACAATAGCGACGCGGTCGATCTATGTAACTTGGCCGTTGAATGCGGAGCTGCTGGGATCATCGCAACCAATACCAGCATTGATTACAGTCTATTGTCCGGAGCCCAAACAACGGGCGGTTTGAGTGGGCGCGTACTCACTGAAAAAAGTTTCCGCCTTTTCGCCACCTTGGGACTAGAGCTGTTTGGGCGCTGTGTGCTCATCAGCGTTGGTGGGATTGATTCAGGCGCCGAAGCCTATCGTCGGCTGCGCGCGGGCGCGACATTCGTTCAGGTCTACTCCGGACTCATCTTTCAAGGCCCATCACTCGTGCGCCGCATCAATGAAGAACTTTTAGCGTTATTAACGCGCGATGGTTTCTCACACGTTAGCGCCGCCATTGGTGTGGATGTCTAGCGCTAACTTCAACAATCTCAGCCCGAATACTCCCGCAGGGGCATCGCATGAAAATCTCGCGCACTGTGGAGTACGAACCTGACCTAAGCCGAATGAAAGTCTAATTTTGACGAGAAGAGACGAAACGGTTGGACCCCGCATTTTTCGCTTCATACATTGCCAGGTCGGCATTTTTTATAAGATGTTCAGGTGTGATGGTATCGTTGGTCGAGAACGCTATGCCAACACTGGCAGAGATGTGAACGATCTCCTTGGAAATCTCAAAAGAGTTTGCCATTTCTTTTACAATTTTTCCGGCGACGATTTCGGCATGCTGGCTGTCTTTCAGGTCATGCAAAATGACCGTGAACTCGTCCCCTCCCAAGCGCGCAACGGTATCAGTTTCCCGCACACAGCCACGAATTCGATCTGCCGCAAGCCGCAATAAAGCATCGCCAGCATCGTGACCGAGCGAATCATTTGTTTCTTTAAAACGATCTAGATCAATAAACAGCAGCGCGATCGGCGCACCGACGCGCCCAGCATACTTCACATCTTGTTCCAGACGATCGCGAAACAACCGTTGGTTTGGTAGCCCAGTCAAAAGATCGTAATTTGCTTTGCGCCAGTTTTCATCCTCGGTAATCTTGCGTTCAGTAATATTTCTAGCCGTTCCCGCAACCGCTTCTACTTCACCCGCTTCGTTTAGGGTCGGCACAAAAATGCAATCATAAAATCTCCATCGGCCCGACGGTGAGGTGTACGACATTTCTGTATGAAATTGCTCCTTGCTACTGATGACCTGCTGAACTTGCAGCAACAGTTCTTCAGCGTTGGTTATATTAAGATCTAAGAGAGTTTTTCCGGTTAACGTATCCAAGGGACGTTGCAGCAATCCCGTCAACGCTCTGTTGGCGTAGACCAACGTGCCGTCTAAATCGAGTATAAAGATGAGATCGGGAGACGATGACAAAATAGTATCCAAGATACGCCATTTCTGCTCTTTTTCCGAAGAGTAACTTGCAACGGATTCAGACACTGCCTGGTCGATCGCTTCGTTAAATCGCACGAGGTGTTCGTTGATTTCATTCGGTACGAGATGGGACTCATTCTTAAGAGCCGCTTGCCATAGTCGAGTAATGTGTGCGCGCAACACCCTGTATTCAGCCACAGTTTCGTTTAGGCTAAAACCTGCCATCAAACGCTGCGTGCCATGGGTTTTGGCAGCCGTTTTATTCGCAGGCGAGTCATCATGCCCTTTTGATTTGTCTATTTTTTGCTGCGCGGTCTGTGGGCCAGCGAGATCGGCTGCAATCGCGTCGAGTATTTTATGCACGTCATCGCGTAGTAGCGCCCGATCTTGTTTTTTTGATTTTGGAACATAGGTTGCGGCAAATTCTTCCCAATCTCTGAGAATAGTTTCTTTGTTATCGAGAATAAACTTGGATAGATTCATCGTCACCTTTGAAGGCAGGAGAGAAACGCAACCCACCACTATAGTGGACATGTGTTGGCGGGGCGTAGGCACTCATTTTACATGCCCACGTTTAACCATAGACGGTAGATTTCTACACGCAACCAAAAAAGAGAAAAAAATTCATTTTCTTTAAACTTAATTGGATTTTGACGGTTATACTTACTCACTCACTTCATATTGCGACAGCACTGTGATCGACAGAATACACAACATCGCAGATACACTACTCGCAATCGAAGCCCAAATGCGT